>DBXL01000149.1:0-15944 GCA_002309275.1 Ruminococcaceae bacterium UBA1213
CAAAAAGTCCCATTCAAAAAACATCTCCTCTGCATTAGTTATTTTCAAGCTTTTTCAGCTTCTCAAATTCCGCTTTATCAACTTTTATCTGTGCATCTTTTATCAAAGTTACATCTGACACTTTATAAGTATGTGCCGCCGCATTCATTGATTTATGCAAAGTCACTGTGAGCATTCCTGTTATCAGATTGACATCTACTACATTTCCCTTTCCGTCAGGCGTATTGACTATCGCACCTATTTTCGGCGTTGTTTTCAGCAAATCACTATATACGTCCTGCTCATACTTTAAACAGCACATCAGTCTGCCACACGTTCCCGATATTTTCGTAGGATTCAGTATCATTCCCTGTTCCTTTGCCATTTTTATCGAAACAGGCTGGAATTCTCCCAAAAATGTATTACAGCAGAACGGTCTGCCACATATGCCTATACCGCCTGTCTTTTTCGCCTCATCTCTTACGCCTATCTGCCTTAACTCTATTCTTGTCCTGAATACATATGCAAGGTCTTTTACCAATTCCCTGAAATCCACTCTGCCATCTGCCGTAAAATAAAACATTATCTTATTTCCATCAAAGGTGTACTCTACATTGACAAGCTTCATTTCAAGTTCATGCTGCTTTATTTTCTGATTGCATATCTCAAATGCTTTCTTCTCTTTTTCCTCGTTTTCTTCAACCCTCTTCATATCATCATCATTGGCTACTCTGATGATACTTTTCAACGGCTCCGGCAAGTCTTCATCTGCAATCGTTCTGTTTGACATCACAACGTTACCGCATTCTACTCCCCTTACCGTTTCCACTATGACGTGCTGTCCCTTTTGCACGTTCTCTCCGTTTGGATCAAAATAATATACCTTTCCTGCTTCTCTGAATCTTACTCCTATTATACAAGCCATTTTCTTTCCTCCATTATTCTATGTCCTCAACACCGAACTAAGCCATGTGCAGAACAAATTTAAATTTACATTTGTATTCAATACCTTCCGGGCATATCTGACATTCTCCGCTATCTCTGCAATCCGCTTTTTAGAATACCTTTCCGCTGTCTGCAAAGCCGTTTCCGAAGATACTTTCACTCCCACAGACGCTTTTACACAGTCTGCCGCAATTTCTCCCATACAGTCAAGCACGCTTGCCGCAAAATTCCTGCTTTCCGTCAGCCTGCCCGTCAGCGACAACAGCGGATATTCCACTGACTGCGTTATTGCATTGAATATCTCTTCTGCCAGCTTCCTCGCTTCCTCTCCACCGCTCTCTATCATCTGCAGTGTCATTCCTATGTTACCGTCACATATCTCTGCAATATGCTCTATTTCTGAAATATCCTTATTCGGAAAACGCTTTTGTGCAATTCTGACTGTTTCCTCTATGCCTGCCGGAAATACAGAAAATATCCTTGAACGTGACCTCACCGTCTGAAGCATTGATGACGCTGACTTCACTGTCATAATAAACTGCACATTCTTCGGCGGTTCTTCCAACACCTTCAAAAAGGCATTCTGAGCAGGAGCAAGCATTTTCTCACAATTCGATAATATATACACTTTCATCGGTGCTTCATTCGGCTTGATATATGCTCCTGACCTTATGTTCCTCACAGAATCAACCGACAGGGCTTTTTCATTCCCGTCTGCATAAATTATATCAGGGTGTATATGCTTTTGAGCTTTCATGCACCCGTTACATACACCACACGGCTTTTCACTTTCAGACGTGCATACACAATATCCTGCAATCACATCTGCAAGAGTCCTTTTTCCCGTGCCTTCCGCTCCCTCTATGATTATCGCATGAGGCAGTGTCCCTCTTTTCATTATCTCTGACAACTCATATTTCAGCTCGGCATTTGCCGCAAATTCTGACAACAACATCTCTCTATCTCTTTCCAATCTTTATTTACACTCATATTATAAACTATTCTTATTGATTTTACAAGAATTTTTCTGTATAATAGTATCAAAGTTTTTTTCAAGGAGATAAATTTTATGGAAATTATTAAAATGGTCATTACAGGCGGTCCCTGTGCAGGCAAATCCACTGCCATGAGCCGCATACAGAATACCCTTGCCAATATGGGCTATAAAGCCCTTTTTATAGGAGAAACTGCCTCCGAACTCATTACAGGCGGCGTTGCTCCATGGACCTGCGGTACGAATGCTCAATATCAAAGCTTTCAAATGAAACTCCAAATCGAAAAGGAAAAAATATTTGAACAGGCGGCTCTCACCATGGACGGCGACAAAATTCTTATCATATGCGACAGGGGCGTTATGGACAATAAAGCCTATATGCAGAAAGATGAATTTGAACACGTTCTGAAAGAAATCAATGCCAATGAAGTAGAACTCCGTGACGGCTATGATGCTGTTTTTCACCTTGTCACAGCCGCCAAAGGTGCCGAACAGTTCTATACCACCATCAACAATACCGCCCGCACCGAAACTCCACAGCAGGCTATATTAATTGATGATAAAATCATCTCTGCATGGACAGGTCACCCCCATTTCAGAGTAATCGACAATTCCTATGACTTTGAAGCTAAAATAAGAAAGCTTATTACGGAAATTCTCGGCTTTTTAGGTGAACCCGAACCACTTGAAATAGAAAGAAAATATCTTATCGAATACCCCGATACACATATGCTTGAAAATATGGACAACTGCGAAAAAGTTGAAATTATACAGACCTACCTGCACTCACCTGAACAAAATCAGCAAATCCGTTTAAGACAGCGTGGCTTTGACGGGCATTATGTCTATTTCCAGACTATTAAAAAAGACATCACTCCCGTTAAACGCATCGAAATCGAAAACCGCCTCACGAAAGACGAATATCTGAAACTGCTCATGTCTGCCGATACTTCCAAACGTCAGATAAGAAAAAACCGCTACTGCCTTACTTACAAAAATCAATACTTTGAAATTGATGTTTTCCCTTTCTGGAATGATAAAGCTCTTATGGAAATTGAACTCAGTGATGAGGACTCTCCTATCATCTTCCCTGACTTTATTAAAATTATCCGTGAAGTCACCACCGAAAAGGAATATAAAAACTCATTTCTTGCACAAAACCTTGTCTGACAGCTCTTTATAACTCACTTTATCCGACAAAAAAATAATTGCTATCAAATTCGGTATCGCCATCAATCCATTGAAAGTATCCGAAACTTCCCATACAAGCGATATTCCCATTATACACCCGATATATACCACCACTGCATATATCACTCTGTAAATTTTGATATATCTCCCGTTTGTCAGATATTCAAAACTCCTCTCCCCGTAGTACGACCATGAAACAAGTGTCGCAAAGGCAAACATTACGATTGACATTGATATAAATATATTGCCAACTATCCCTAACACGCTTTCAAATGAACAGGTACTCAATTCTATGCCGTCAAGCCCTGTCTTGTCGGCATTTGTCGTTAATATACATAACGCCATTAACGTACACATCACTATCGTATCAACAAATACTTGAAATATCCCCCACATCCCCTGCCGATACGGCTCATCACTGTCTGATGCTGAATGCACAATAGGCGAACTTCCCAGCCCTGCTTCATTGGAGAATACTCCCCTTGAAATCCCATACTTTACAGCCCTTGACATTCCATATCCCATAAATCCCCCTGCAACTGACTTTAAATCAAATGCCTGTTCCAATATCTCCCTGAATGCATTTGGTATCTCCCTGAAATTTACCCCTATCACTATCAATACAACTACTGTATATATCACCGCCATCAAAGGCACAAGTTTTTCCGTCAATTTGGAAATCCTGTCTATCCCGCCGAATATAATGCACCCTGTCAGAACTGCCAGTATTATTCCGCTTATTTCAGGAGATATGCCGAAACCGTTCTTCAGTGCCCCTGATACTGAATTTGCCTGTGTCATGTTTCCCATGCCGAATGCTGCCAATGTGCAGAATACCGCAAATATCACCGCCAGCCATTTGCATTTCATTCCTCTTTCTATATAATACATAGGTCCGCCTACATACTTTCCATTCCTTTTTACTCTGTACTTCATTCCAAGCACGTTCTCTGCAAATACCGTTGACATTCCGAAAAATGCCGCCGCCCACATCCAAAATACTGCCCCTGCACCCCCTAATGCTATCGCATTCGCCACCCCTACAATATTCCCTGTCCCTATCGAGCCTGCCAGAGCCGTTGCAACTGCCTGAAATGCCGATATTTTCTCTCCTTCCGAACTTTTCCTCGACTTTGAAAACGACATTGCCGTATTTTTCCACCATGTCCCGAAATGCACAAATGGAAAAAATCTCAGTTTCACTGTGAAAAATATCCCCACTCCCAGCAATATCATCAATGTATATTTTCCCCATACGATATTATTGACAAATGTGTTTATTTCCGTTATTCTCTGCATACCATCACCGTTTTGAAAAAGTTTTTGCTAAATACTATGCAAAAAAAATTATTTTTATCTTTACAACAGACAACTTTTCATTTATAATATATAAATTGAGAAAATTATTAAAGGGGAATATTTATGGTACAGTTTGAGGAATTGAAATTACAGCTTGAACAGCTTGAACCCGATATAAAAGAGCTTGCCAATGCTCTCGGTCTTGACAAGCTTAAAATGGAAATTGAACAGCTTGAACAAAGGGCTGCTCAGCCGGGTTTCTGGGACGATGCGGAAAACTCTCAGAAAATCCTGCAAAAAACAGGTGCTTTGAAAAATAAAGTTGAAGCTTATGATAATCTTGTTTCCGCTTATGACGATACCCTTGCACTCATTGAACTCGCCAATGAAGAAGAGGATCTCTCTTTGCTCGAAGAGGCTCAGGCTGAATTTGACAAAGTGAAAACAGACCTTGAGGGACAGCGTTTGCAGACACTTCTCACAGGTGAATATGACTCCAAAAATGCTATCCTTACTTTTCATGCAGGTGCAGGCGGTACGGAGGCTCAGGACTGGGCGGAAATGCTTTACAGAATGTACAACCGTTGGGCAGAACGTCACAACTTTAAAGTGAAAGAAGTCGATTACCTTGACGGTGAAGAAGCCGGTCTGAAAAGTGCCGTACTTCTCATTGAAGGCGAAAATGCCTACGGCTATTTAAAAAGTGAATCCGGTGTTCACCGCCTTGTCAGAGTGTCACCCTTTGACGCTTCCGGCAGACGACACACTTCTTTTGCCTCTCTTGAAGTCATGCCCGAAATTGACAACACCATCAATATAGAAATTCGTCCCGAAGACATTAAAATGGACGTTTACCGTGCAAGCGGTGCGGGCGGTCAGAAAGTCAATAAAACTTCTTCCGCTGTTCGTCTTACCCATATCCCCACAGGCATCGTTGTTGCTTCTCAGGTGGAAAGAAGCCAGTATCAAAACCGTGATGTTGCTATGACCATGCTGAAATCCAAACTCCTCGAAATCAAAGAGAGAGAACATCTTGAAAAAATCGAGGATATTAAGGGCGTTCAAAAAGAAATTGCATGGGGTGCTCAAATACGTTCCTATGTATTCATGCCCTACACGATGGTAAAAGACCACCGCACCAGTTTTGAAACAGGCAATATCAATGCTGTTATGGACGGTGATATTGACGGCTTTATCAATGCCTATCTCAAAGCCGCAAGCCTTAACAAACTCCATGAGGATTTTGACGAAGAATAATTTTTTACTTGCACTGATGAGATTTTTTGTCAGTGCATTTTTTTGTACTAAAAATTGTACTTTATATATGCTATAATATTATCAAGCAAAATGGAGGTGCTTTCTATGACATACGTTATGTCAGATATTCACGGCGAATATGACAAATTTATCGAACTGCTTGAAAAAATCAATTTCAGCGAAAATGACACTCTCTACATTCTTGGTGACATTTTCGACAGAGGTCCTCACCCTATNNATTATTCGCAAAATTATGCAAATGCCAAATGTTATCTGCATTGTCGGCAATCATGAATTGATGGGTATGAGATGTCTGCCGTTTCTCATGGGCGAAATTACGGAAGAATCCATAAATGCTCTTGATACCGATACGCTTGACAACATTCTTATGTGGCAGTACAACGGCTTTTCCACGACCATAAGAGAATTTGCAAAGCTCGATATCGAAACGCAACAGGCTGTTATTGACTATGTAGGCGACTTTCTCACCTATGAACAAATCACCGTCAACAATCAGAAATATATTCTCGTTCATGCAGGTCTGGGCGACTTCTCTCCCGAAAAAGCCCTTGATGACTACACCATTGATGAACTTGTCTGGGAAAGACCAAACTACAATCAAAAATACTTTGATGACACTATCATCATAACAGGTCATACCCCTACTCAAGTTATCAAAAATAATGACAATCCCGGCTATATTTTCCGCAAAAATAATCACATCGACATTGACTGCGGAGCTTGTTTTGAAAACGGCAGACTTGCCGCTTTATGCCTTGATACCAATGAGGAGTTCTATTCCTCTGAAAATACTTAAAAACGGAGGTCTTTCTATGATACAGTTTTTCTGCGGAAGAAACGGCTCCGGCAAAACTTATAAAATTTATGAAAAAATCAGTGCCGAAGCCAATCTTCAAAATGTTCTTCTTATCGTGCCTGACCAAAGCACCTTTATCAATGAAAAAAGAATCCTTAATCAATTCGGTGCTTCCAAAGCTTCTCAAATAAGAGTTTTCGGCTTTAACAGGCTCTATGACTATCTCTCTGAAAAATTCAACGAAATGCCTAAACAAAAAATTGATGACGGAGCAAAAAATGTTTTAATGAGCATTGCTGCCGAAGAAGTTTCCGATAAACTCGATATGTATGCCAAAAAAGCTCAAAAAGCTGATTTTGCCGAACTCATGCTCAATGCCGTCAATGAATACAAGCTCTGTGCAATATCCCCTGAACAGCTTTTTCAGACTGCCGAAAAGCTCTCTGACGAACACCTGAAACAAAAACTTAAAGAAAGTGCTTTGATTTATTCGGCTTATGACCTGCTCGTTAATGAAACATATTCCGATCCCAGCGATGACATGGAAAGGCTCTATCAGATACTCTGCACACATGAATTTTTCAGAAACAAACGTGTATATATCGACTCTTTCAACAGCTTCTCCGGACAGGAATATAAAATCGTTGAACAAATTATTGAACAGGCAGATTATGTAGGAATGACTGTCGGCTGCTCGGCAAATCCGAATGAAAATGATGAAAACTCTATTTTCAGAGAACCTTTTATTACTATGAACAGACTTTCTGCCTTTGCAAATGAAAATCATATCCAAATTCTTCCCTGCCTAAACCTCTCTCAGCAAAAAAGATTTTCTTCCCCCTCTTTACAGGCTCTTGAAGAATCCTTTTTCAGATTTGACGGCGATATTTATTACTGTGACGACAATGCCGTACAGCTCTATGAAAGCATGAATGAATATGACGAAATTCAGCAGGTCGCAAGAAACATATCCCTCCTCGTGAGAGAACATGACTATTCATACAATGATATTACCGTCATATGCCGTGACGCTGATATTTTCAGGCACGTTATAGAATCTGAATTTCCAAAATATGACATTCCTTTCTTTATGTCAGAAAAAAAGCCTCTTGAAAATCATGCTCTGATAGAATTTATCCTCTCTGCATTTGATACGGTTCACTCCTCTTTTGCAACAGAAAATATCCTCTCTTTCCTTAAAACAGATTTTTCGGCTCTCTCTCCCGAAAATGTATGCATACTTGAAAACTATGTCTATATGTGGGACATAAGGGGCAAACGCTGGAAATCGGAATTTACAATGAATCCTGACGGAAATTCCATGACCGAAAATGAGGAAACCCTGCTCGAACTCGCTCAAATCGAGGATTTCAGAAAACAGGCTGTTATCCCTCTCATTCAATTTTCTGACAATCTCAAAAATGCACAAAATGGCGGCGATATTTCAAAAGCTGTTTATACCCTTTTGCAAAGCGTCAATGCTGAAGAAAAACTCCAAAAAATTGCTCTCTGGTTCCGTGAAAACGGTGATATAAAATCCTATGAAACAGAAATCCGTATATGGAATATCACTATGGAAATCCTTGATAAAATGTATCATATCTTTGAAAACAAGTCCATTGACTCTAAACGCTATCTTGACCTCCTCAAGCTTATGATAAGAAAAAGTCCCGTTTCCGACATTCCCGAAACGCTTGACCAGGTTACAGTCGGTCTTGCCGGAAACCTTATTTCCGAAAATCCCAAAGCCGTATTTATCATTGGTGCTTCCGAGGGAATATTTCCTGCCGTTCCGAAACCCTCAGGTCTTTTCAGCGACAGTGAACGCTCTGAACTTATCTCTCTTGAACTCCCCCTGCACTACGGTGTGTATGACAAATCAATGCTTGAAAAATATAACGTATATTCTGCCATATCCCTGCCGTCTCAAAAACTCTTTGTAAGCTGTCACATCACCAACTCCAAGGGCGATAAATTCAAACCTTCCTCCATCTTCACAGAAATACAGTCCATTCTTCCCACTACCTCTGTGATAAACAAATCCATGCTTTCACCAAGGGATATTTATTTCACTAAAAAACAAAGCTTTGAAGAATGTGCTTCCAAGTGGAATGACAATTCATCTGAATCAGATACTTTAAAAACCTTTTTCCAAAATTCAGACAATTTCAAACACATCTGTACTGCCATAGACAAAGCTGTTAAAGATGAACCCTATCGGATTGCAGACAGAAAAAAAGCTAAACAGCTTTTCGGTGAACACATAAGACTTTCTGCCTCTCAGGCTGAAACTTATTACAGCTGTCCATTTGAGTATTTCTGCCGTTACGGTCTTAACGTTTATCCAAGAAAACGTGCTGTAATGGATGCAGGTATGTATGGCAGTGTTGTGCATTACGTTCTCGAAAATCTCCTTAAAGAAGAAAAATTTGAAAACATCAAAAGCTTTGATGAAAAACAACTCTCCGATACCGTTAAAAAACATATCGAAAATTATATCCGTGCCATAGGCGGAAAAGATGACCGCCTGGAAAGATTTATGATGCAGTTCAGATTCATGGAAAGAAATCTTGTTATCGTGCTGAAACGGCTTATTGCAGAATTTAATGTATGTCAATTCATACCTGAAAGCTTTGAACTGAAAATCGGCGGGGCAAACTGCGATATACCTGCCTATACACTCCGTCTGCCTACCGGTGAAAAAATATCCGTCACAGGCAAAATTGACCGTGTGGATACCTATGTCAGAAACAATGAAAAATATATCCGTATTATCGACTACAAGACCGGAAAAAAGACTTTCAAACTTTCTGATGTTTACTACGGTCTTAATATGCAGATGCTTCTCTATCTCTCTGCAATAGACAAAAACGGCTCTCAAAAATTCTCCGAAGAAAAAAAATATTCCCTTGCACCGGCAGGTATTCTCTATATGCCCTCAACTCCCGACTCCTCTTCCAAAATATTTAATTCGCCTGATGAAAAAGCTAAAAATTCTGATGAACAACAGAAAAATTTTAAAATGAGCGGTCTGCTTATCAAAGATAAGGAAATCCTCTCCGCTATGGAAGATAACATCAAAGGTATATATATCCCTGCAAAAGATGATGTCGAAAAATGTGAAAATCTCGTCACCCTCGCCCAGTACGGCAATATATTCAAATACATCGACAAAAAATTCACTTCAATGGCTCAGTCACTTTTTGACGGCAATATTGAAAGAAATCCTGTTAAATCCTCTTTTGATGCCTGCCAGTTCTGCGACTACAAGACTGTATGCGGATACGAAAAAGGAAAAAAATCCAATGACTTCAAAAAAAGCTCCAATGATGAAATCCTGAAACAGATAGAGGAGGATCTGAAAAATGTCTGAAATGAAATTTACACCCGCTCAGCAAGATGCCATCAATGCCGAGGGCGGTTCTGTCATCGTTTCCGCTGCCGCCGGCTCCGGAAAAACAAGAGTCCTTGTTCAGCGTGTTATTAAAATGCTTACCCGTGAAAAAAATCCCATACCTGCCGACAGACTGCTTATTGTTACTTTTACCAATGCCGCTGCCGATGAAATGAAAAAAAGAATCAATTCCGAAATAGAAAAACTTATCAAACAATCTCCCCAGAATACATTTCTCCGCCGTCAGCAAATCCTGCTCATGAATGCAGACATCTGCACCATTCACAGCTTCTGCAGCAGGCTTATTAAAGAAAATTTCTTCTCCCTCGACATCAGTCAGGATTTCAGAATCGCTCCCGATACAGAACTTGCCGTTATCAAATACCGTATCATGTCCGATATTATCGAACAAAAATATACCGAAAATACCAACAGCTTTGCTCTGCTGAGTGCCATTTTCTCCGGCACTAAAAATGATAATAACCTTGAACGCACTCTGCTTGATATTTATACAAAATGCAGTTCCCATCCTGACATGAATCAATGGATAGACCGTGCAGCCGAATTCTATAACCCCGATATTCCCCTTTCAGAAACTATATTTACAAAAATCGCCTTTGCTGCTCTTGAAACCTCTCTCAAATATTTCCACATCATGCTTGATACCGCTGAAAAAATCATCTCCGACAATTCCAATGCTTTCTGCACCGGCAAAGATACCAGCGGTGAAAATAAACTCAATACCCTTGACCTCTTTGTCAAAAAACTGGAAACCCTCTCCGCTCAAAAAAACTGGAACGGCATTTCCAATATCATCTCTTCTTTCAAAAAAACAAAATATCTTCCTCCCAGAAGTAAAAAATTTCCCGTTTCCTCCGAGGAACTCCAGACTTTAAAAATCTGCTTCAGTACCATTGATGACGAAATTCAAAAAAAACTTCTGCCTGTTTTCGGCATTTCCGAAGATGTCTATCAAAACGATACACAACAGGTCTATCCTGCCGTTTGCTGTATGTGCGGTATCATCAAGGAATTTTCTCAAAAATTCTTTGAAAAGAAAAAAGAAAAAAATATCCTTGACTTTTCAGACCTTGAACACCTCGCTCTTAAACTCCTTAAAAATCCCTCGTCAGACGGCAAAAGCGACTTTGCCCAAAGCATTTCTCAAAAATATGACGCTATCATGATAGATGAATTTCAGGATACCAATGAAATTCAAGACCTGATTTTCCGATACATCTCCAAAAATGAAACTAATCTCTTCGTTGTCGGCGACGTTAAGCAAAGTATATACCGTTTCAGAGAGGCTATGCCCGAAATCTTTAAAGCCAGAAGAAAAAATTCTGTCTTATATCACAGTGAGTTACCTGAATTTCCTGCCTGTATCATTCTTGACAAGAATTTCAGAAGCCGTGAAAATATTATCGACAGCGTTAATTTTGTTTTCGGTGCAGTCATGTCCGAACACGTGGGCGAAATCGTTTATGATGACAGTGAAAAACTCTCTGTCGGTGCAGTATATCCCCCCTCCGACAATACACAGACTGAAATTCATCTCCTTGATACAAGCTCCCCGAATGATGATTCCGATGATGAACACAACAGCTATGAAAAAGAAGCTCAATACATTGCAGAAATGATAAAAAATATGCTTGAAAATAATTTTCAGGTATGTGAAAACGGCACTATGCGTAAAGCAAAATACAGCGATTTCTGCATATTAATGCGTGTTATGAAATCCCACTCCCAGGAATATGCCGACACTATGAACCGTTACGGTATCCCTGCCTATGTCGAACAGCCTTACGACCTCTTTGAATGTTATGAAGTCAATGCCGTTATCTCTTTCTTCAAAGCCGTTGACAACAGACTCCTTGATATTCCAATGCTTACTCTGCTTATCCTGCCTGTATTCAGCTTTTCCCCTGATGACCTCGCTTTTCTCAAGTCACACTTCAATGCAAAGCACATCTACTCTCAAATACACTTATGCCTTGAAGATACAGAAATCTCTCCCGACAGCGAAGAACAGCAATATAAAATTTCTCTCCAGAAAAAATGCAGACAATTTATGGACACAATGGAGTATTTCAGAAAACTCTCCGTTACTTCCAGCATAAGCGAACTTGCAGAGGCTTTCTTTGAAAAAACAGGCTTTCTCTCCGTCATCAACGCTATGCCCAACGGCTCTGTCAGGCTCAAAAATACAAGAAAATTCATGAGCTTTGTCAGAGAATACGAAAGCGGCTCAAAAAGCGGTCTGTCCGATTTCGTAAGACATATTGACTACCTCGAACAAAGTGATACCACCATGCCTGCAAGTGATGCCGAACCTGAAAACGCTGTTAAAATTATCAGCATTCACCACTCAAAAGGTCTTGAATTCCCTGTATGTATCATGGCAGGAATGAATATGACAGGAAATACAACTCCGCCGGATGTATTCTGCCACAAAAAACTCGGCTTCGGCATGAAAATGACCGAAACTTCTTCTCTGTTTAAATACAATACCCTCCAGAGAAATATTATCAAACAAGTAAACGACCTTGAAGAACTCAGTGAGGCTATGCGTATTTTATACGTTGCTATGACGAGGGCTAAAGAAAAACTCATTGCCGTCATCTCTTTCGGCTCCAAAAAAGAAAACGGCTTTGAACAAAAACTTGCCGAAATCGCTTCCCTTGTCAAAATAAATGACGGAAAAATTGATGAGCACTGTGTTGAAAATGCCAAAACTCTCGGAAACTGGATTCTTATGTGTGCATTCGCTCACCCCGATATGTCACAGCTCCGACATGACGCAGGTGCTGATGATATTATCCCTATTCCTACCAAATCACACTGGAAATATATCAGGGTATCTTCCGACAGCCTTCCAAAAACAGATACCTCCCCCCTTCAGCAAACAGAAATTAAAATCGACAATGACCTGCTTGAACTCCTTGAAAACCGTTTCTCGCAAACTTATAAATATCAGTCAAGAACTGCCGTTCCTTCAAAAGTTTCTGCCTCCACGCTTGCACACTCTCAGAACGATACCGAAATCATAACTGCCAAACCTTCTTTTGCCGTCACAGGAAAGCTTACAAGTGCCGAAAAGGGTACTGCCATGCATACTTTCCTCCAATATGCAGACTTTACAAAACTTGCTCAAAATCCCCTTGATGAAAAACAACATCTCCTTAATATCAACCGCATTTCCAAAGAACAATTTAATGTAATCAGTAAAGCTGATATTAACCGCTTTATACAAAGTCAGACTTATCAATTTATCACTTCCGCAGAACGTGTTGAAAAAGAATACCGCTTTACAGTAAACATATCTGCCAAGGAAATCGGCAAACCCTTTGAAAACTGCAATGAACAAGTAATTCTTCAGGGTGCTATGGACTGTCTTGCCATCAACCATGACGGCATTATCATCATAGACTACAAAACCGACTATGTAAAAGATATTCTCTCCCTTAAAGAACGCTATCAAAAACAGCTTGATCTCTATAAAATTGCCGCTGAACAAATTTTTAATATCCCTGTCAGAAAGTGCATTATCTACTCTACAAAACTCGGTCAGGAAATTGAAGTTTAAAACATAATTCCATGCTGTCCAACATACCTATTACAAAAAAGGAGTGGGACAGCATGGACTTTTTTTCAGTTATTTTCATTGCTCTTGCACTTTCCGCAGACGCTTCTGCCGTTTCTGCCGTGTGCGGAATGAATACATCAAAAAATAAATTTCTCTCCGCAACGGCAACGGCACTTCTTTTCGGTCTTTTTCAGGCTTTTATGCCCATTCTGGGCTGGAGTATCGGCAAGCTCGGCAATACTATATTTCTGCCTTTTGAAAATATCCTTGCATTTTCCATACTTCTATTTCTCGGAGTGAAAATGCTCTTTGACGCAAAACAACAAAACTATCCCCCATCCGTCAATATAAAAAATCTCCTTGTCCTTGCCGCCGCCACAAGCATTGATGCTCTCGCCGCAGGCATTACTCTGCCTGCCGTAATAAACTCCCTGTCTGTTCTCTCAATGCTCCAGGCTGTTTCCGTTATCGGTCTTATAACTTTTATTCTTTCCTTTGCCTGCTTTTCCATAGGCAGTGTCCTGCACCGTGCCAATCCCGTACTCGCAGAAATTTTCGGCGGAATTATGCTTATTCTTATCGCCTTCAAAACACTTTTCTTTTAACATTTTCTGCACCCCCGTATATTATAATACAGGGGTGCTTTCCATGACCGTAAAACATTACCGCAGAAAAAGACGTTTCCCGAAATTCCTTATTATACCCATTCTTCTCATAACAGCATTTTTCTTCTTTCTCGAAATCCGTGTAAAACCTGTTATCAACGGCTTTGCAGAAGTAAATGCCAAGTCCCTTGCAACTTCCGCAATAAATAAAAGCGTTGCCGAAATACTCGAAGAAAATGAAATTACCTGTGAGGACCTCGAAAATATCTCTTATTCCAATTCACGCATTACCGCTATCAATTCCAATACTATCAATGTCAATAAATTAAAAAGTGCCATTACCCTCAGAATCCAAAAAAATCTCTCCGACATCAAAAACAGAGAAATCCATATCCCCATAGGCTCTCTTATCGGCGGTGAATTACTCCATGGCAGAGGCTTCTCTATCCCTGTCAATATCTCCATGTCAGGAAATGTCAATACAGACTTCATCAGCTCCTTTGAACAGGGCGGTATCAATCAGACTGTCCATACACTTGCTGTCAATGTATCAGCGGATATAGCCGTGAGAACTTCTTCCGGCTTTTCTCAAACAAATGTCCAAACCTCCGCTCTCATAGGCGAAACGGTTATTATCGGCGAAGTCCCCTCCGGCATTCTTTACTCTGCAAAATAATTCTCCCAAAATTTTTCAAAAAACTCTTGACATTTCCAAATCAATGTTATATAATAACAACTGTCGCTGAAAGAAATGCGGATGTAGCTCATCTGGTAGAGCGCAACCTTGCCAAGGTTGAGGTAGCGAGTTCGAGCCTCGTCATCCGCTCCATACAAGGAACGTGTTTTTCTGCGTTCCTTTTTTTCTGCAAATTTTTTTATTGAAATTATCATAACTTTGTTGTATAATATCCGTATTGCATTTTATATATATTTTTGATTGGAAGTGCTTTTATGATAGAAAGTTACCAGCATTTGCTCGATAATGTCAAAAGAATACATTTTGTGGGAATAGGCGGTTCGGGTATGTGTCCCCTTGCCGAAATCCTCCACAGCGAAGGCTTTGAAATTACTGGCTCTGATACTGCTGAATCTGATACACTTGCCCGCATACGCTCCTATAATATCCCCGTTACTATGGGACATTTCCCTGAAAATGTCATCGGGGCTGATTTAGTCGTATATACCGCCGCCGTTAAACAGGATAATCCTGAACTTGTTTCTGCCAAAGAACACAATATTCCTGCCATTGAACGCTGTATCATGCTTGGTGCTGTCGTTGATAAATATAAAAAGTCCGTTGCCGTCAGCGGTACTCACGGCAAAACTACCACTACTTCTATGATTACTCAGATTTTCACCATGTCAGACTTTGATCCGACTGCCGTTATCGGTGCAAAACTTCCCTTTATCAACGGAAACAGCCGTATTGGTGAATCTGATATAATGGTCTGTGAAGCCTGCGAATATGTCGATACTTTTTTGAAAATCTATCCTGCCGTGTCCGTCATTCTCAACGTAGATGAAGACCACCTCGACTATTTCGGCACCCTTGACAGAATTAAACAATCCTTTACTAAATTTATTTCACAGACTTCTTCTCTTATCGTCATCAACGGCGATGATGAAAATTCTATGGAATGCGTGAAAAATGCCGATACAAACAGTAAAAATATCGTCACTTTCGGCTTCGGTGAAAATAATGATTTCCGTGCAGTCCTCACTAATCAGCCTGATGATGTCTTTGACAGTTTCGACCTTATCCATGACGGAAAAACTCTCTGCAACATCACTCTCAAAGTTCCCGGCAAATTCAATGTTATGAATGCTCTTGCCGCTTCTGCCGCAACTGTTTCTATGGGCGTTTCTCCCGATAAAGT
>DBXL01000149.1:15995-20476 GCA_002309275.1 Ruminococcaceae bacterium UBA1213
CGGCATCACCGTTGCTGACGACTTTGCACACCACCCCACTGAACTCCGTGCAACTCTCATTACTGCCATGAATATGCATTTCAAAAATGTCTGGGCAATTTTCCAGCCTCACACTTTCTCAAGAACTTATATGTTCCTTGACGAATTTGCAGAAGTCCTCTCTATCCCCGACCACGCCATTCTTTCGGAAATTCTCCCCGTTCGTGAAATAAACACCTACAATATCTATGCCAAAGACCTTGCCGACAAAATAGACGGCTGTGTATGGTTCAAAACCTTTGAGGAAATTGCCGATTACGTCACTCAGAAAGCAAGTGCGGGCGATTTGATTATTACCATCGGCGGCGGCAACGTCTATATGTGTGCCAATATGATCGTTAAAAAACTCAGTAACAAAGAGTGAAGTGTGGAGAGTGGAGAGTGAAGCTGATATAAACTCAGTTTCTTTGCTCAAAACCAATTGATTAAAAATTCTAAAATAAAATATCGGTGGATTTTGAGAACGGTTTGAGATTGGAACAACTCCACTCTCCACTCTCAACTCTCCACTCTCAAATAAAGGTTGTGATGTTAAAGTTGAACAAAAGACTGAAACTCTACGGATTTAATAATCTCACCAAAACCCTCAGTTTCAATATTTATGACGTTTGCTATGCAAAAACTGAACGGGAACAAAAAGATTATATCGCATACATCGACGAACAGTACAACTCTGAACGTCTTACCAATATTCTCTGTGAAGTTACCGAAATGATTGGGGCAAGTGTCCTCAACATCTCCAAACAGGACTATGATCCGCAAGGGGCAAGCGTCACTTTGCTCATCTCCGAAAAAGGCTTGCCTGAAAAAATAGATGAGTCCTGCAACTGCGGAAAATATGCTAATTACAGAGATACCATTGCTGCCCATCTTGATAAAAGCCATGTCACTGTACACACTTATCCGGAATATCACCCACATAATGCGATTGCAACTTTCCGTGTCGATATAGATGTTTCTACCTGCGGCACTATCTCCCCTCTTAATACCCTCGATTTCCTCATTGACAGCTTTGATTCCGATATTATCACAATCGATTACCGTGTGCGTGGCTTCACCCGTGACACTGACGGCAAAAAACTCTTTATCGACCACAAAATTACTTCTATCCAGGACTTCATCAAAGAGGAAACTCTTAAACGATATGATACCGTTGATATTAACGTCTATCAGGCAAACATCTTCCATACTCAACTCTTAATCAAAGAAATGGAACTTCAGAATTATCTCTTTAAAACAGATGTCTATGAAATTCCGCCGAAAGAACGTCTTTCTATCTCCAACAGCCTACGCCGTGAAATGATAGAAATTTTCAGCGGTCAGAACGTGTATGAATGAGGAATGAGAATTGAGGAGTGAGAAATAAAAAATGAAACTCGACCAGAATAAAGCACCTATTTATCAGGCTCTCTGCGAGTACCGTGAAAACCGTATCGTTTCTTTTGACGTACCCGGACACAAACAGGGAAAAGGAAATCCTGTTTTGACGGAATTCCTTGGCAAACAGTGCATGAGCGTTGATGTCAATTCCATGAAACCTCTTGACAATCTCTGCCACCCCGTCAGCGTCATCAAAGAGGCGGAAGAATTGATGGCGGATGCTTTCGGTGCAAGTCATGCCTTCTTTATGGTAAACGGCACTTCAAGCTCTGTACAGGCTATGGTGATGAGTGTCTGCAAGCGTGGCGATAAAATTATCATGCCCCGCAATGTCCACAGAAGCAGTATCAATGCTCTTATCGTCTGCGGTGCTGTACCCGTCTATGTCAATCCCGGTGTCAACAAACAGCTTGGTATCCCTCTCGGTATGTCCGTTGATGCCGTTAAACGTGCCATTAAACAACACCCCGATGCTAAAGCCATTATCGTCAACAATCCCACTTATTACGGCGTATGCTCCAATCTTTCGGAAATCGTCAGAATTGCCCATGCCGCCGGCATGAAAGTCCTCGTTGACGAGGCTCACGGCACTCATTTCTATTTCGGCGATTATATGCCCCGCTCCGCTATGAGTGTCGGTGCAGACATGGCTGCTGTCAGTATGCACAAAACAGGCGGTTCTCTTACCCAAAGCTCCGCCCTTTTACTCGGCGAAAATATCTCGGAAGGCTATGTCCGTCAAATTATCAATCTCACTCAGACTACAAGTGCCTCTTATTTACTCTTATCTTCCCTCGACATCTCAAGAAGAAATTTAGCCCTCAACGGCAAATCTATTTTTGAACGTGTCACAAACCTCGCCGGCTACGGCATTAAAGAAATCAATAAACTTGGCGGTCTGTATGCCTTTTCAAGAGAACTTATCAACGGTGATACTGTCTTTGACTTCGACCCTACTAAAATTTCAGTCCATACAAGAGATATTGGTCTTGCAGGCATTGAAGTATATGACATTCTCCGTGATAAATACGATATTCAAATTGAATTCGGTGACATCGGAAATATCCTTGCCATCGTGTCTGTCGGTGACAAAATCCTTAATATAGAACGCCTTATTTCTGCTCTTTATGAAATCAAGCGTCTTTACTCCAAAAGTTCCGCCGGTATGCTTGACCACGAGTATATTGAACCCATTGTCGTCTGCTCTCCACAGGAGGCTTTCTACTCCAATAAAATCCAGCTTCCTCTGAAAGATACTCTCGGCAAAATCTGTGCAGAATTTGTCATGTGCTATCCGCCCGGCATTCCTATCCTTGCCCCCGGTGAACTCATTACAAAAGACGCTCTTGAATACATCATCTATGCAAAAGCCAAAGGCTGTAATTTAACGGGTGCTGAGGACATCAACACTGAAAAAATCAATATTATGGTCGAATGACAGGAGGTCGATAAAATGGAAATGTGGTACACTGAAGAACAGACTAATAATGTCCGTTTCTCTATCCGCTGTGACAAACAAAAATATTCCGCTCAATCCGATTTTCAGCGTATCGAAATTTTCAGTACGCCCGAATTTGGTGATATTCTCGTCCTTGACGACAGAATTATGCTTACTCAAAAAGATGAATTTATCTATCATGAAATGATTTCTCATGTGCCTATGGCGGTCAATCCCGATATAAAAAATGTCCTCGTCATTGGTGCAGGTGACGGCGGTACTGTCCGTGAACTTACAAAATACAAGTCCATTCAAAATATTGACATGGTGGAAATTGACAGAATGGTAGTTGATGCCTGCAAGGAATTTCTCCCCACTGTCGCTTCCAAACTCAATGATTCCCGTGTGCATATCTTCATTGATGACGGCTTGCGTTTTGTACGCACTGTCGAAAATAAATACGATTTAATCATAGTTGACTCAACCGATCCATTCGGTCCCGGTGAAGGTCTTTTCACTGCCGAATTTTACGGCAACTGCTATAAAGCCCTTACAAGTGATGGTATTCTCGTCAATCAGCATGAAAGCCCCTTCTACAACACCTATGCAAAATCCATGAAACAGGCTCATAAAAAAATCCTGCAATTCTTCCCCGTTGTAAAGGTCTATCAGGCTCATATCCCCACTTATCCCTCAGGTCATTGGCTTTTCGGCTTCGCTTCAAAAAAATTCCACCCAACCAACGATTTAGATGAAGGCAGATGGAATCGTCTTTGCATTGATACAAATTATTATAATACAAGACTTCATAAAGGCTGTTTTGCACTCCCTACTTACGTCACTAAACAGCTTATGGAAAATGAATGAACTACAGGAGGGCGTGTCATGAAAGAAAATAAAATTTCTGTCGGACAGGCTGAAACGGATTTCAGGCAGGTAGAACAGGCTGTCAGTGAAACAGGTCAGATTTTTATATATGAAAATAATCAGCCTAAATATTTCATCGCCGATATATCCAAAACAAATATACTTGCGGATATGACAGAAAATGAAATGACAGAAGTAATCGCAAAAAGAATTCTTAACAAATATCTTCCTGCATTTGAGGAATTGGCAAAATGAAAAAAATTGATAAAGAAATGGTCTTGTTGCTCCATCAGCTTATGNNAGGCGGCAGTATCGGTGTAAGAGATGACGGCTTGCTTGAATCTGCCCTTGAAAGCTGCTTTGCAACTTTTGACGGTCAGGAACTTTATCCCACCAAAATAGAAAAAGCTGCTAAATTGGGATATTCTCTCGTTTCTAATCATGCTTTCATTGACGGAAACAAAAGAATCGGTATATATGTTATGCTCACATTTCTTGAAATCAACGGTATCAGGATTTCTGCCGAAAATCAGGATATTGTCAATATCGGACTTTCTCTTGCAGACGGTACTATGAAATATCAGGATTTGGTGGACTGGCTCAAAATTCATATAAAATAAACGGAGGTTTTTAAAATGGGAAAGGCTTTAATTATCGGTGCAGGCGGCGTTGCAAGCGTCTGCATTCACAAATGTTGTCAGAATTCAGATGTTTTTGAGGAAATCTGCATTGCAAGCAGAACAAAATCAAAATGTGA
>DBXL01000030.1 GCA_002309275.1 Ruminococcaceae bacterium UBA1213
TCTGCCAATTTTTTATCACTGTCCGTGGGAAATCACCTCACTTTGAAAAAACGGGACAGCAAAGAAATTTGTTTAGAGAAGGATTTACTTTTAAAAGTGTTTTGCTGTCCCTTCTGATAATATATACNNCACTGAAAATACATTTGAGTGTTCTGATAAAAAGTTTATTCAAGCTGCATAATCTTGCTAAATGTTTTCATCTATTAGTATAACTGCTGATTAAAAAAAATCTGCCCGTTTGGACTTCGGGCAGATTTTTTATATATATTCGGCACACTCACGGGTAAGTAACTGTACCGCTTGCAAGCTTAAATAATTAGGAATGAGGAATGAGGAATATTTCTCATTCCTCACTCCTCATGTATGATTTATTCGCCGTAGATGGTAATGCCGTTATAGACAACTTTGGTTATTTTGTCGGGATCGATAACAACTTTTTTCCAGTCGTCTGAGCTGAAAGCGAAGTTGATACGCTGTATATTACTGCTCTGATAGAAACCGCCCTCATTGGCAGTATAAACCGTACCGTCCTGCATAGTCATTTCAACGTGGTTAATGATGTTGTCATCAAATTTATTTTGTATGATATTGATTTTGTTCCTGTCATCTGTGGGATATGCCATATCAAGTTTCAGCCCGAAAGCGTGTGCTTCAAGCTCTGTTACGGTCATTTCATTGCAGGTGTTGTAGCTGACTGTTCTGCCCTTTGCCTCATCGAGATATTTTGTTGTATCTTTGTAATTAAGTTTTACAGAGAGGTTGTAATCGAGTGTAAAGGGATATTCTCTTGCAATAACAAAGTTTCCGTGTCCGTCAAACATGAAAACCTGACCGTCTTTAAGAGTGCCTTCACGTTCTCTTTGAGCGACTAATACGGGTGTCTGCAACATATCTGTATTTTCATCCATGTGGGCGAAAAACTCACCGATTTCTTCATCTGTGCAGAGAACTTCATCGGTACGATAGAACCCGGGTGTGTTTTCATTTATGGTAAGCGTTTCGCCGATGATATTATATTCGGTGCCGTATGAGATAACAGCATTGATGGTTTTTTCATCTTCAAATCTGTAAGTAATATCTCCGTTGCTGCATTCCTGACCAAAATACCAGAGTTTGCCGATAAGCTGATTCATAGGAGAGAGTATGCATTCCACTTTATCCCAAGATGTCAGGTCATATGGTGCGAAGAAATATTCATCTGCATTTTCAACGAAAGCGGAGCCGTCTTTTTTGGTAATGGTCATCATGCCATATACTTCATGTTTGTCGCCTGCAATGCCCTTGAAATTTATATCAAGGTCGTCACTCTGTACCTGAACGTTTCCGCCTGCATACATTCCGCCTTTCATTTCGCCTGCGAGCAGTTCACCGAATACGGAATTGAAACTTCCTGTTGCAGCGGCAGTTGTTCCGAGAACCGCAACAGCGGCTGCAACTGCGATAAGAGTGAATGTAACTTTCTTTTTTCTGTTCTTTTTGTCAGCGGATTTTCCTTCATGTATCTGATTCATAACTATCTCCTTCACGTTGTCGGCATTAACGCCCGTATTTTCATAAATTGTCTTTTCATCTATATTTTCAGGATCGTTCAGCATATAATTGAAAATATTTCTTGTCTTTTTCATATCAATAACCCCTTTCAGTTAAAAAAGCCTTTAATTTTACCCTTGCACGTTTGATTTTTGATTTAACCGCTTCAAGCTTCAAATCCATGATGTCAGAGATTTTCTGAGCCGTCTGGTAATAGTAGTAGTATCTGACGAGGATTTCTTTATCAGGCTCGCCGAATTGATTAAGAGCGTCGCAAAGGTCCTTATGTAAAGCCTGTCTGTCAATGTTGTCCTCTATCATGTACTCATCTGCAAGCACCACATCATCAATATCAACGATTTCAGGCGATTTCACGGTACGCATTTTGTCAAGTGCCTTTGTTTTTGCAATAGCGGATATGTAACCTTTCAGACTGCCTTCCTGCACTTTATCTGAATTATTCCACAGAGTGAAAAACACATCAGCGGCAGTTTCCTCTATATCGGAGGAAGTAAGACTCCCTTTTGAAACGTTGTAAATAATTGCTGAAACAAGCGGTGTGAACTTATCCATGATTTCCCCTAAGGCACGTTCATCATGCTTTTTCAGTCTGTCAACAATTTGGTTTTCATTCATCTTGTTCATTCCTCTCGATATAATTTTTTCCTTGAATGTTGAAATTTCAGCTTTCACTTATATAAACGAAAGAACTTTTTAAAAAGGTCTGCTTTTTTAAAATTTTTTTTAAAAAATTTTTTTCAGCTTTTCGTTTTTGTGTCTTTCACTTATATAAACGTAAGTGTTTTTTGAAAAGGTCTGAAATTTCAAAAATTTTTTTAAATATTTCATGTCGCCTTTAATTGCACATTGCAAATTGCACATTAAAAAAGGACTGCTTGTGACAGTCCTTTGAAAGTTATTGTTTTTCGAGAAATTCAATGATTTTAGGAATATCTTCCTGATGAAATTCGTGCAAATCATCATCATAAGTGACAAAAGTGCAGTCTGTATGGTCTTTGAGCAGTTCATACATTTTTTGTGCCTGTGCAAATGATACCTTTGTATCTCCCTTGCTGTGAATGAGCAGTACGGGAACGGTTATTTCATCAGCCCAATAGACAGCAGACCTTTTTTTATATTCTTCGGGCAGTTCTTCGGGAGAACCGCCTATGCAGTCACGCAGTACCTGTTTCATGCCGTCTTCACGTTCCTCATAGCTCTGAAATAAATCGGCTATGCCCGAGCAGACGATAATTTTTTTAATTC
>DBXL01000229.1 GCA_002309275.1 Ruminococcaceae bacterium UBA1213
GATGAATGGCAAGGTGTAAAGCGGTGTTTCCGTCATTTAATCGGTATAACATCGGACGCACGGGAATTTCATTATTGAGCCGGAAAGGCTCGGCATAAATATCCGCAATGTATTTTACATCTTCAAATGAAACGGCTGTTTTTTCTTCTATGGCAGGCAATTCATTGGAAAGGATTCTTACAGGGATTCCGTTTTCTTCACCGTAGGTGGAGTGGAAAGCCTCATGTGCAGAAAAGACCTGTTTCAAGGCGGATTTTACCGTTTCAAAGTCTGTTCCCTGAAAATTCACCACTAAATTCAGATTATAGACAATGGATTTTTCATTGAGTTTTTGTTCAATATACATACCTCTTTCGGAGGGTGTCAAGGGATAGAACAAGGGCTTTTCTTTTTTATCGGAATTTGTTTTTATAGCTGCTTTTTTCATCAGAATTTTCTCAATGCCACGGGGGGTTTTGCCCTTGAAAATATCCGCTATGGAAACAAAATATAATTCACATTCCCTTGCCGTCATGGCGGATTTGATGGAATCTCCGCCCAATGCAAAGAAATCGTCATCTATGCCCACACGCTCTACACCGAGTATTTTTTCAAATGCGGAACAAAGTGCTGTTTGCAAATCGGTTTCGGGGGCGGCATATTCATTTTTAAATTTGCCTGCTTCCACTTCGGGCAGCGCCGACCTGTCTAATTTACCGTTGGCATTCACCGGCAGTTTATCGAGTTTTACAAAAAATGACGGTATCATATAAGACGGCAGTTTTTTGGCGACAGCCGTGCGTATTTCGTCAACTTCAACAGGCTCTTTTTCCACATAGTAGGCAACAAGATACACTTGTCCATAACGGTTTTTGAAGTCTTTTATCACCGCATCAAAAATGCCGTTTGTATTTTTGATGACCGTTTCAATTTCACCCGGCTCGACTCGCTGACCGTTTATTTTTACCATCCAGTCTTTACGGTTCAGATAAATATAATTACCGCTTTCATGTTTTTTTCCAATGTCGCCTGTACGGAGCAGTTTCGGGAAACCGTCCTTTTCACAAAACGGATTGTCAATGAAAGTTTTGGCAGTCTGCTCGGGCAAATTCAAGTAACCGTCCGCAAAATAGCCTGCAAGGCAAATTTCGCCTTCATCGACAGGCTTGTTATTTTCATCAAGAATATACACTTTCACATTTCCGATGGGCTTGCCGATAGGCGTATTGTCATATTTTTTATCTATTGCAAACATCATGACCGCACCGGCAGATTCCGTCTGACCGTATGCAACCTGTATTTGATAATCTTCACTGAAAGTATTGGAAACTCTTTCACTGCCCGTTGAAACGACTTTGAGGGAATTGCCTTTTGCATGGAACACTTTCAGCATTTTGGGACTGATGAAACAGCGGTTAATCTGTTTTTGGTCGATGTAGTCGGCTAAAAGTTCGGGATCTCTCATAAATTCATACGGAATGAGATATGCCGTATTGGCACTGCACAGCGGGGCAAAAACGCCCTGAACAGAGGCAACGAATGTAAAAGGTGCACCGATAGCCGCACGGAATCCGACAGATGTATCAGCATATTCCATATAGCGAAAAACGGAGTCCGTGATACTTCTGAAAGAGTGGAGAACACCTTTGGGCTTTCCCGTTGAGCCTGATGTATATATCAGAATGGCAGGTGCGGAAAAATCTGTTTCGATTTCGTCTGTAAGCGGAATTTCCCTGTCTATGTGATGCAGAAAACGCTCATCAATGACTGCTTTTGCCTTGCAGTCGTTTCGGATATATTCAATTCTCTCAGGCGGATATGTCGGTGACAACGGTGCAAAGCCTGCCCCCGCAAGCCATACACCGTACATTGCCGCAATATAGTCTTTATTTCGTGGAAGCATTATCATCACAAAATCATTCGGCTTTACTCCAAGACGTATCAGTTTTGCGGCAATTTTGGCGGCACGTTCCCCTAATTGAGCATAAGTATATTGATTATTTTCCCCCTGCTCAACTACCGCAAGGGTATCGGGATAATTTTTTATCGTTTCTTTCAATCTTTTTATAATAGAATTCATAATTATCATTCCTTATTATTGATTGCCCGTGTAATGAAATTCAGAGCGATTTCATTAAATTCGTCATTCACAAGCATCATTTGTATAGCAAGCAGTTGACTTTTGGTAAATTGGGAAAGCAAATAATTTTCCTGTTCTTTTGGGGAAAGGTCGGCAAGGGCTTTTTCATCTTCGGGATTGATACCCCTGAACACACGCATGAAACGTGCAGACCACATATTCATACAGTAATCGGAAAATTCCTTTTGAAAAATATTTTCAGCCTCTTTATCGCCTTTTATCAGCCTGTCATGCAGACGGCTTCTTTCTTCAAAAGCGGAAAAATCCTGTTTTTTGTCATATTCGCAGCCCTTTTCGGTACGCTTTACCAAATGCTTTTTGATATCAAAGCCGTTGTCACCGAATACGACTTCAAGCAATATTCCTGTTGCGGTACATTCGGAAATATTCTTGCTGAGATTGAAACAGAAATTCCCCTGACCGTAAAGCAGATAGGAATTTTTATAGTATTCTTCACAGCCTGTTGCATGGGTATGCTGTGAGATGACAATATCAGCCCCGTTGTCTGCCATGCGGTGAAAACGCTGTCTTATTGCCATACTATTGTAATGCGTCATTTCCGCACCGCCGTGATACAGTACAATAAGATAATCACAGTTTTCCTTGAGTTCGGCAAGTTCACAGCACACGGCATATTCATCATAACCATTTGCACCTGCATTATTTTTACCGGGAGTATTGAAAGCAAATAATTCCGTGACGGTATAGAGAGTAATTTTTTTGCCTTTCATGTCAAGCGTGATGTGGGATTTGATATTATCAATACTGTCACCTGTACCGAAAAAGTCAATATGATATTTTGCGAGAGCGTCACGCATTTCATTATGTCCGACAGTGCCGAAATCAAATGTATGTGTATTGGCAAGCGTAACCGCCTTTATGCCGAGACTGGAAATTGCATTAAGCGTATCGGTGGGGGCTTTCACGATAGGCGGAACTTTTGCAACAGGGATTCCCGTATCCGTCAGACAGCCTTCCAGATTGCATACGCTGTAATCTGCCGATTCAAAAAGCTTACAAATTTTTTCACCGAAAATTTCCTTTTGTTTCCCCTCACGGAAAAGCTGTATATTCTTTGCAACAGGGAAAATATCGCCTGCAAACAGAATTTTCAATTCACTCATAAATTATATCCTCTTATACATGGGAGTTTTGCCGCCTTTGGCATTGTGAAGTAAAGGTTCTTCACTGTAAGTGACACTGATATTTTCACAGCCTGCCTCTGCAAAATAGACAGCTATATTTTTCGCCAGACTGTCAAGCACTTGTGCCTTGTCATAGCCTGCCGCCACAACGCCACGAATTTCCATGGAATTTTCATCTGTCTGTACAAACTGATACTGACACAAGCCTTTGCAGAATTTCGCTTTTACTTCCAGTCCCTTTGTATTGAAATTTTTTCCGCCTATGGTGAAGCTTTCCCAGATTCTGCCACGAATCTCCATCACGGGCA
>DBXL01000199.1:0-895 GCA_002309275.1 Ruminococcaceae bacterium UBA1213
TCCGATACGGGTTCGGAAACAGGCTCTGAAACGGGTTCTGAAACGGGTTCTGATACAGGCTCGCTTGTTTCGGGACCTGTATATACCCAATCAAGAGAATCATAATCAACATTAGCTGTGTCACCGGTTACGATAGCATAGCTTACAGGCCAGAGGATTTCGTCATCACCTGTTGTGTCGAGCTTAACAGCGATAGCTGCACTCTCTGTAAGAGTTGCACTGCAGTCTGTCTGGCTGTTGTATGTTCTCTCGTATGCTTCTTCATAAACGCCCCAGCTGTCAGCCCAATCAGCGTCTGCACGAACTTTAAATTTATAGCTGCCTGCTTCAAGTGTGTCTGTAACACCTGCAAATACGCCGTCTGCTATTTCAAACATAGGAATATCAGCATTCCATTCTGTCATACCGCCGATAATGCTGTATTTGCTGGGTTCGCCAACGGGCTCAACAGGCTCATCTTCAACGTTTTTGCCTGAGTAAACCTGTGTAACAGATACAGGTGTAAGAATTGTCCATGATACAGGCCAAATCATATCATCGTCGCCTGTTGTATCGAAGAATACAACAACATCGCCCGATTCTTCATCTGCATCGACAGTTATGCTGCAGTCTGTCTGGCTGTTGTTGGTTCTGTCATAGTCAGGCTCATAAACGCCATAGCTTTCAGCCCAGTCGCTGTCAACACGTACCTTGAATGCGTAAGTGCTTGCTGCGAGGTCTTTGATGATACCAACATATTTGCCTTCTGCATACTCATACATGGGAGCATCGGGGGTTTCGCCCCAGCCTGTCATAGAACCGCAAATACCGTATTTGCTTGCTTCGGCAGATTCTGTTGTAAAGAAAGTTACGGGCCATACAACTTCGTCATCACCGTTTGTATCGAGCATAACAA
>DBXL01000199.1:942-4526 GCA_002309275.1 Ruminococcaceae bacterium UBA1213
CCCCAGCTGTCATCCCAGTTGCTGTCAGCACGTACCTTGAATGAGTAAGTGCCTGCTGCAAGGTCCTTATAAATACCTACATAAATGCCGTCACCATCGGGATCGGTCATAGGAACATCAGGACTTCCGCCCCAATCTGTCATTGCACCAACGATACCTATGGTGTGGTTCTCGAAATATGTATCGATTTCACCTGCATCGAAAGCGTCACGTGCAGAAACAGATACTGCTGCCATTGAGCTTACCATAGCTGCGATAAGAGCAATGCCAATAATCTTTTTCTTGTACATTGTAATCGTCCTCCTAATTACAAAAATAAAAACTTTTTAAAGCCCGTCAAATCGGACTTTATCTTTGATAATTATACAATGACGGGCAAAAAATTGCAAGAGAAATGTAATAATTTTTTATTTTTTAAATTTACCCATTCAAGCAATTTTGGTAATTTTGACGATAACTTTTATTTTTTTATTTTCCAAAAAAAGAATTTATGATAATTTCATTGTGCATTTTGCACATCTCAAAATTCATTATTTCGTATGCTTTAACAATAACATTAGTTACAAATTTATTACAAATTTTTATGTGTCCAATATTTTCCTTTATATGCTTTGACTTTTTGCACGAATAAATTTATAATAATATGGAATTTACAAAAAGGAGTACAACGAAAATGGCACTTGACGGAGCATTTCTCAGACAAATCAAAAAAGAACTGGAAGAAAATCTCATCAATAGCAAAGTGGATAAAATATACCAGCCCTCCAAAGATGAAATCATACTTTCCATGCGTTCAAGGGAGGGTGTCAAAAAGCTTCTCCTATCGGCACGAGCCAACAGTCCAAGAATTAATATAACATCATCTTCTCCCGAAAATCCAAAAGTTCCCCCTATGCTGTGTATGCTTTTGAGAAAACGCCTTTCGGGTGCAAGGCTTCGTGAGATAAGACAGCCGGGATTGGAAAGACTGCTGTTTCTGGACTTTGAAGGCACGAATGAACTTGGTGATACTGTGATGATGTCGCTTGCCGTGGAGATAATGGGACAGTACAGTAATATTATTTTCATTGACGGTGACGGAATGATTATAGATGCAGTAAAGCGAGTTGACATATCCATGTCATCACAAAGGCTTGTTTTGCCGAATATGAAATATGAACTCCCCCCTGCACAAAATAAACTCTGTATTTTGGAATACGGTGCAGATGATATTATAAAAGCGGTTCAGAGCATATCGAAGAATATGCCTCTTTCCAAGGCACTTCTTGCCACTGTACAGGGAATTTCGCCTATTATTTGCAGAGAGTGGGAACACCTTGCAGGTCACGGCAGAGATTTATATATCTCCGAACTTGATGAAGAGAGCATTTCCAGATTAAGATTTTTCTTAAAGAGAACAATAAATGCCGTTCGTGACTGCACAGGCGAGCCGTATATCATTATTGACGGCACAAAAAAGCCTGTTGACTTTACATTTGAGCATATCCAGCAGTATGGAACGGGGCGTTCACTCAAAGAAAACAGTTTTTGCGAACTGCTTGACACCTATTATGCAAGGCGTGATATGCTTGAAACGGTCAGACAAAAATCAGATGATTTAAACAGACTGCTCTCAAATACTGCTTCCCGTCTTATCAAAAAGATATATGTACAGAATGAGGAGCTTTCCGCCTGTGCAGACAGGGAGTATTTCCGTATATGCGGAGATTTGATACAGGCAAATTTATATAAACTTGAAAAAGGTCTTTCGGAGTGTGAAGTGGAGAATTACTATGATGAAAACCTTGCCAAAATAAAGATACCTCTTGACAGGGCATTGTCACCGTCTGCCAACTCCCAGAGATACTATAAAAAGTATCAGAAAGCCAAGACTGCCGAACAGGTTCTTAAAATCCAGATAGAAAAGGCTGAAACAGAACTGGATTATATATCATCAGTGCTTGACAGCCTTTCAAGAGCGGAGAGTGTGCGTGAGCTTGACGAGATAAGACAGGAATTAGCCGAGCAGGGTTATATAAAGACAAAAGGCAAAAAGCAAAAAACAGAAAGTGCCTTGCCACCGCTTGAATACACGTCTGCAACAGGCTTTAAAATTCTTGTAGGGCGTAATAACAGACAGAATGATAAACTAACATTGAAGTATGCCAATAAAAATGATGTATGGCTTCATGCAAAAGATATACCCGGTTCACATACAATCATCATCACAGAGGGAAAAGAAGTTGATGAAAATACACTTTTATATGCGGCATCACTTGCAGCCTCTCACTGTAAGGCAAGGAATTCCAATAAAGTGCCTGTTGATTACACAAAAGTAAAATTTGTCAGTAAACCGCAAGGCTCCAAACCGGGCATGGTGATATATGTCAATCAGAAAACACTTTTTGTCACACCCGCCAATCATTGAAATCAAAGTCATTTTATAGATATTTGCATAGAATTATTGACATGAATTATGTATTATTGTATAATATAATACATAAAATAATCCTAATCATAAATGGGTGAAGAGAATGGAATTAGATAAGATAATCACAAATGATTTTGATGAATCAATGATGAATGAATTAAGTGAATCCCTGAATAAGATACTTTTCCAACAGCCGGTTAAAAAGACTGCTCAGGAAGATAAAAATGTATCAGATACACCACTTGAGAAAGAAACCGTTCAGGAAAATGAGGGCGTATCAGATACATCATCTGATACCGAACAGGAAACTGCGGATAAAGAAGCAAATGTTGAAAAATATCTGGCTGAACTCAATTCACTGGTAGGCTTATCTGCCGTGAAGGAAGATGTAAATCTGCTCATTCATACAATCACTATCAATGAAGAAAGAAAAAAAATGAATTTGTCTGTACCTGATTTCAGCAAGCATTTAGTTTTCTATGGCAATCCCGGCACCGGCAAAACAACTGTTGCAAGAATCATTGCCAAATTATATAAAGAATTAGGTGTTATCTCAAAAGGACAGTTTGTTGAAACGGACCGTTCCGGTCTTGTTGCGGGATACGTCGGTCAGACAGCCATCAAAACCAAAGAATTGATTGATTCTGCAATGGGCGGAGTTCTGTTCATTGACGAGGCATATACATTAGCTCCGGAGGGCGGTGGCGGAAATGATTTCGGTCAGGAGGCTATTGACACTCTGCTGAAAGCAATGGAAGATAACAGAAATGATTTTGTTGTAATAGTGGCGGGCTATCCGGAATTAATGAACAGGTTCATCAATTCCAATCCGGGACTGAATTCACGTTTTAACAAATATCTTTCTTTTGATGATTACAATGCGGAAGAGCTGGAAAAAATCTTTATGTTGATGTGTGAAAAATACCAGTATGTTCCCGATGATGAATTAAAAGAGAAACTGCCGGAATTCTTTCAGCTCATGGTACTGACGAAGCCGGACAATTTTGCCAATGCCCGAGAGGTCAGGAATATTTTTGAAAAGGCTGTACAAAGGCAGTCAAGCCGATTGTATAATGACAAAGAACACACACAGGATGATTTAACTATTTTAAAGGCAGAAGATGTTTTTCCAAAAACAGACGAAAAAGCTGAAACGACTGAAACAGCCGAAACA
>DBXL01000199.1:4551-10885 GCA_002309275.1 Ruminococcaceae bacterium UBA1213
GAAACAGCTGAAACAGCTGAAACAGCTGAAACAGCTGAAACAGCTGAAACAGCTGAAACAGCTGAAACAGATAATAATTCCCCTGTTTCCAGTGAAACAAGCAATGATGAAAATAACTGATAGACCGGCAAGCCCTCAAAGGCTTGCCAGTTTTTTTTTTTGATGTTTTGTTGAAAAAAGTTTTTTTATGGAGTATAATGGAAGGATAGAGAAAGTGAGGTTAGATAATGGCAAGTTATCAGAAACAGCTTGAAAGTATCGGTTTCAGATATGATACTTTGACAGCTAACGGTTATAATAAAATCAATGGATTTTGTTTCACTGTAAACATCAATCCCGGCACAAAAGATTATATTATCTCATCAGCGTGCAGACCTGCTGACGAAAGCAATACTGAGGCACTTTATCAGACTTTGCAGCAGTTTGCGGCAGAAAGAAAAAAATCAGTAAAAACTGCCGCTTTCAGTGGAAAAATGATAACTATTATCTGTCATACAGAGGAAATCATGCCTGATATAACAAAAGGCGTGCGTGATTCCATTGACTTTATCAATTACTGTATCAACCAATTTCAATGCATACCATGTTGTGAAACGTGCGGAAATCAGGCAGATATAAATATATACCTCATTGAAAATAATATAAGCATGATGTGTCAGGACTGCTTTGCAAATATTCAGAATAGCATCGTTGACAATATATATAAAGAAAATCGTGTAAAGACAAATTACCCTCTTGGAATAGCAGGCTCAATTTTAGGCGGTCTCGGCGGTGCGGTCATATGGATAATTTTTTCAATGATGGGCAGAATAGGCTATATTGCAGGGATTGTTGCAGGCATGGGAGGATATTTCGGCTTCAAAAAATTCGGAAAGAAAATGACTTTAAAAGGACTTATTATCTCTCTTGCCGTATCGCTTGCATTTTTACTCTGCGGAATGTATGTTGCAATCGGCATTGATATTTTCAACGCTTTCAGGGAATGGGACATTTCTTTTCTTGATGCATTGCAGCTGGTACCCGTTTATCTGGGCGATCCCGATTCTTTGGGAGAAATTATCTATAATCATATCTTTGGTTTTCTGATGTTCATACTTGGGGCAGTATGCTGTATCGCACAGTTCTTAAATGAAAAAAAGGTAAAAAATCGTGTAATCAAGCTGATGTAAGGCGGTGTTGAAGTGACAGAAAGTGAATTTCAGGAGTTTATGATAACCGTAGGCTATCGCTACAATGAGAAAACAAAGTCTGCTTTCAACAGCTTTGAGGGATTCAGAACAGTCATAGAGTTCGGACAAACGGACAATAAATATTTTCTCAAAGTAAAAGCAGGCACAGATGAAACGGCAGTTATCAGGCAAAAACTGAAAGACTATGCCAATGCACATAAAAACCATGTTACAAAAGCAAAATATACTGACAGGTATATCAAAATTACTGTCCGTATGACAATAGATTCTGACATAGACAAAGAGGAATTAAGACAGCTTGTGCACTTTATGACAGAGATGTTTAAAAGCGGAATCATCAAGCCATTGTGTGCCATATGCTCCCGTGAGAGAAAAACAGGTCTGTATGTTGTCGGCACAAAACTCACTCCCATGTGTGACAAGTGCCTTGCACGAAAACTCCGCCAGTATGAAATAAGAAAAAATAAATTCATCACTAAAAAACAAAATATGACACTTGGTCTTATTGGTGCAGTATTCGGGGCAGCCCTCGGAGCATCTGTGTATATACTTCTTTATCAGCTTATGCCTACTTTCTGCATGGGCGGTGTAATGGTAATCATACCGTCTTTCATAGGCTTTGTTGTAACAGGCAGACGTGCAACCGTCAAAAGTGCCGTTATATGTGCCGTGCTTTCATGGCTGATATACATTCTTGCAGAATACACTGCTATTATTGCCAACATGGCTATCCTGATAGAACAGGCAGGCGGCGGCATAGCTGTTTCAGAAGCTGTTGATGTTATCAATGCAAGCCTTGCGGATACTACGTATCTCATGCCGATTGTCAATAATATCATTTTTTCATCTCTTTTTATGGCACTTATCGGCATGATATACTTTCTCAAAAGGAACTTCACCAGACCTTTCAAAATTTCACAAAACATTCTTTAGGGAGAGTGAAATTGTTGCAGACTCCGACTTTTTCGGCACTTCTCTCATTCACAGTAAAATCAATAAGCGGTATTTGCAATTCTGTATGCAAATACCGCTTTTAATTGTATGAAGTCAAAAAGCCCGAGTTTCAGACATCTCCACTCTCAACTCTCCACACTCCACTCTATTCTATTGACATGGTGGCACGGGCATTTAATGATGTTCCTGCAATATTGCCCGATATATACTCATAGTATGCCTGAGAGCCTACCATTGCACCATTATCTCCGCACAATTCAAGCGGAGGATAATAATATTCCCAGCCACGCTTTTGGCATTCCTCTGCAGCTCTCTCTCTCAAAAGAGAATTGGCAGACACTCCCCCTGCAAGAACTAATTTTTTATATCCGAAATCTTCTGCGGCTCTCGTGAAGTTATCCATAAGACTATCTACAACAGCCTTTCTGAATGATGCGGAAAGGTCATTTACAGGAAGAGTCACTCCCTTTTGTCCTGCATTGTGTATCTGATTGATAACAGCCGTTTTTAATCCCGAAAAGCTGAAATCATACGGACAGCCATCAACTTTTGGTCTTGGCAGCTTGAATGCACTGTCATCACCGGTTTGAGCTGCTTTATCAAGATGGATTCCTCCGGGATATGGCATTCCCATTGTACGAGCCGCTTTGTCAAATGCCTCGCCTGCTGCGTCATCACGGGTTTTTCCTATGACCTTCATTTTTGTATAGTCTGTCACCTCTACGATATGACTGTGACCGCCTGAAACAACCAAACATAAAAAAGGCGGTTTTAACTCCTGATGTGCAAGGTAATTGGCAGCTATGTGAGAACGCAAATGGTGCACAGGCACTAACGGCAATCCTGTTGACATGGATAGGCCCTTTGCAAAATTCACTCCGACAAGCAATGCACCTATCAATCCGGGTGCATACGTCACGGCTATGGCATCTATGCCTTTAAAATCAAGTTCTGCACGTTCCAGCGTTTCGCTGACAACACCGTTTATGGCTTCACAATGCCGTCTTGATGCTATCTCAGGCACTACTCCCCCATATAATTTATGTTCCTCCACCTGCGTTGCAACAACGGATGATATTATTTTTCTGCCGTCCTCTATGACAGCAGCCGCTGTTTCGTCACAGGAACTCTCTATTGCAAGTATTTTCATTTCATCATTCCCTTTTAAAAAACTTCGTCATTATCAATGCATCTTCCGTTGGATTTTTATAGTAATTCTTTCTCAGACCATTCTGCTCAAATCCAAAGGACCGATACAATGAAAGTGCCGCTTCATTTGACGGTCTGACTTCCAGTGATATAAAATCCGTTTCCATAGCGTCAGCCGTAAGCATTGCCATTTTTATTAATGCTCTTGCCACTCCCTGCCGTCTGTACTGCGGAAACACCGCCACATTTGTTACATAGCAGTTCTCACATACGATATACATTCCTATATATCCCGCAACATCTTCATCAACTTCCGCCACAAAAAAATGTGCAGTAGGATTTGTCAGCTCATCTTCAAGACTTTTATATGACCATGCCTGTGAGGAAAAGCATATTTTTTCAAGCTCTGCCAGCTTTTCAAGGTGTCCAGACTGCATTTGCGTTAAAATAAGGTTGATCATCATTTCCCACCTTCAAGCTTTTATTTGTCATCATTCCCTTTAATATCCTGCAAAAATCATCTATACCCTTTTCTATTTTATCACGGCATTCCCTGTAGGTTTCTATATCCGAGCCGTACGGATCGGGTATGCCTCCGCCAAGTATATATATTTTATTCATCGGAACGCCAAGCATTCCCATCAGAGTTTGTGCGTGCATTTCCGTCATCACTACAAATACATCTGTAATGGCTATGTCCCTTTCACGCATAACTCTTGGTCTGTGACTGCTTATGTCTATGCCTATCTCACGGCATACTTCTACTGAATTGGGTGATACAACACCTTCACCGAATCCCAGTGCGGCACTGCTGCAAATACTGCTGATGCCGTACTCGACAGACTTCTCCGCATATATTGCCTTTGCCATGGGACTCCGGCAGGTGTTACCTGTACAGACAAACAAAACGTGCAGCATTTACTGACACTCCTTTTACTTATTTTTTAGCATCATACCATGTCTTTCCTATACCCGAATCGGCAGGCAGGGGAACTTTCAATTTTACAGCATTCTGCATTTCTTCACTTAAAATCTGTGCCGCCTGTAAAGCCTCACTTTCGGGAGCTTCTACTATCAGTTCATCATGCACTTGTAAAATCAATCTTGCTTTCAAGCCCTCTTTTTTAAGACGTTCATCAACTTTTATCATAGCGATTTTGATAATATCGGCAGCCGTTCCCTGAATAGGCATATTTTTGGCAACTCTCTCTCCGAATGCACGCAAATTGTGATTGGAAGATGTCAGCTCAGGTATTTTTCTTATCCTGCCAAACATGGTTTTGGCATAACCGTCATTTTTAGCCTGTTCAACAACATTTTTCAAATATCTGTCAATGCCCGAATAATGCGAGAGGTATTCTTTGATATATTTATCCGCCTCTTTCACTGATACATTTATATCTTTGGAAAGGGAAAATGCCCCTATTCCATAGACAATGCCGAAATTAACGGCTTTTGCCTTGCTTCGCATATCGGGTGTCACAAAATCAGCGGGCATATTGAATACTTTTGACGCTGTGGAGGTGTGTATATCCAGATTATTTTTGAAAGCGTTTATCATGTTTTCATCATCGGCAACGTGTGCAAGCACTCTCAGTTCAATCTGCGAATAGTCAGCGTCAACCAAAACATATCCGTCTTTTGCAGTGAAGAACTTTCTGAACTCCCTGCCACGCTGTGTTCTCACAGGGATATTCTGCAAATTAGGCTCTGTTGAGCTTATTCTGCCTGTACGGGTTTCCGTCTGGTTAAAGCTTGAATGAATCCTGCCGTCACTGTCTATGACTTTTATAAGACCGTCACAATAGGTTGATTTCAGCTTTGCGACTGTCCTGTATTCCAGTATCTCATTAATAACAGGGTGATATATTTTCAGTTCTTCCAAAACATCTGCATTTGTCGAGTAACCGCTTTTAGTTTTCTTTTTGGCAGGCAAGCCCAATTTTTCAAATAAAGCCTCTGCCAGCTGTTTCGGAGAGTTTATATTAAACTCATATCCCACATGGGAATAAATACTTTTTTGCAGTTCGTCAATTTCCTTTTGCAGTCTGATTCCATACTCCTGAATGGCATTTTTATCAACGGCAAAACCGATATTCTCCATTGACGCAAGCACTTTTGAAAGCGGTATTTCTATATCATTCAGAAGGGCAGACTGTTTTTTATCTTCAATTTCTTTGGCAAGCACGTCTGCAACAGGCGTTAATTTCAATACAGGGCATTCCCTTTCACACTCATAGGCAGATATATTATATTCCTGCAAAAGCCTGTCAAGTGAATAATCCTTTCTGTCGGGATTGAGAAGATATGCTGCTAAACTTGTATCAAATATTATCGAATGGCAGTCTGTTCCCATTTCATCAAGTTCTGCAAATACGGCTTTTGCATTGTGTGTACGCTTTTTAATGGTGTCATCTTTGAAAAAGTTCTGCATGAACTCCCTGAAATCAGGCATTAAAGACGGCACTATATACACTTTTTCACCGTCATAAATGGAAATATCATTGAAGTAAACAAAATCAACTGTTTTATTTTTCAGATGTTCATACAGCTTTTCAAGGCTGTCAAACTCTGCATACTCAACACTTTTTATATCCGCCTGTTCCGTTTTCACGTCTTCACTGAAATCCATTTTTTTCATCAAAGAAAATAACTCCAGTTTTGCCATGATACGTTTTGCTTTTTCAGCGTCGCCCACTGTTTTCACATAGTGCGAAATATCTTTATCAATGGGAACATCTTTAACGATAGTGCCAAGCATTCGGCTTTTATATGCCATTTCTTTGCCGTCAATGAGTTTCTGACGCACTCCCTTTTTTACATCAATCGTATCTATATTTTCATATATATAATCAAGATTTCCAAATCTTGCAATCAAATCTTTCGCACCTTTTTCACCTATGCCCGCAACACCCGGAATACAATCGGAAGTATCTCCCTGAATGGCTTTGATGTCTATGAGCTGAGGCGGTGCAACTCCGTAAACTTCTTTTATTTTATCTTCATCATAAAGAGTTACATCAGGCTTGCCCATTTTCGTG
>DBXL01000199.1:10941-20004 GCA_002309275.1 Ruminococcaceae bacterium UBA1213
CCCTTTGACGTGCATTCAGCCGCAAGAGTGCCTAAAATATCATCTGCTTCATAGCCCTCACACGTCACGATTTTATAGCCCAGTGCCGTCAGCAATTCTTTCAGCGGTTCAAGCTGGCTTGCCAATTCTTCGGGCATACCTTTTCTGGTGGCTTTATAGCCGTCATAAGCCTTATGCCGGAATGTCGGGGCTTTTAAGTCAAACGCAATCGCAACAGCATTCGGCTGACTTTCTTCCAGCAGTTTCTGAAAAGTCGTCATAAAGCCATATATTGCATTCGTATATTGACCGTCTTTTGTGGTAAGCAGTTTGATTCCATAAAATGCCCTGTTCAGAATGCTGTTTCCGTCAAGTACAAGCAGTTTCATATATTCCTCACTCCACACTCCTCATTCCTCATTCATCTGAGGTCTTATGCTGTCCATAATGCCGACATTCTTTCCATGATGTATATACACTCTCGGCACTCTCTTTCCTACAAGGCATACCAATTCATAATTGATTGTTCCTGTAAGCTTTGCCATCTCGTCAAAGGAAAATGTATTATTTTTGCCGTCGCCTATCACTGTGACTTCATCACCCACTTTGACACCGTTTATATCACTTATATCAAGCATAAGCTGGTCCATGCATACTCTGCCGATAACAGGGGCTTTCTTTCCGTTCACCGTCATATAGGCATGATTTCCCAGACTTCTTGTATAGCCGTCTGCATAGCCTATCGGCACGGTGGCAATTTTGGTTATCTTGCTGGTCACGAATGTTCCGCCATAGCTGACAGGCGTATCGGGTGAAACGGTCTTTATCTGTGCAATAACGCTTTTTATCTGCATAACGGGCTGTAAATCAAGTCTGCCTTCAAGCTTTGATGACGGTGAAAGACCGTATAAAATAATACCTGCCCTCACACAGTCATAATGTGCCTGCTTATAATCAATAATAGCACCGCTGTTGGAACAGTGTATAATGCTGAAATGCAAGCCTTTTGTAATAAGCTTGCTTACTGCGTCAGAAAAACATCTGAATTGGTGCATGGTAGGTTCTTTTCCCTCATCGCCCTCATCGGAAAGTGCAAAATGCGTGAAAATTCCCTCCGGCTCAAGATTGAGCATTTTACAGACTTCTTCTATCTGATTCAAAGAGTATTTATCCCTCTGTATATCCTGATACATAAAGCCTATACGGCTCATGCCTGTATCAAGCTTGATGTGTATTTTCACTGTCACGTCATCTTTATATGCAAAGTCTGAAAGCTCCTTTGCATACTCATAGGAAAATACAGCCTGACTGATATTATTCTCTGCAAGAGTTTTCGCCATGAATGCAGGTGTAAATCCCAATATAAGTATAGGCAGACTGATTCCGTTTTCACGCAGCTGCATAGCTTCCTCTATATTGGAAACTGCAAACCAGTCTGCACCTAATTTTTCATAGAGTTTTGCAATAAACACTGCTCCGTGTCCATATGCGTCAGCCTTTATCACGCACATGATTTTTGATTTTCTGTCAACAGAATTTCTTATCACTTCAAAATTGTGTTTCACTGCATCTATATCGACTTCTGCCCATGTTCTTCTCAAATATGTCATAAAAAAACCCTCTTAAAAAAAATTCTTCTATTATAAAACTTATTTTACTCTAACATTCCTGTAATGTCAATCAAGAAAAAAATAAAAAAAAGGTCAGCATGATAACTGACCTTTTTTTAGGACAACGAATATATTTTTTTGCTTACGGCATTATGTACCGCCCTTACAAGCATACATAAACCAAATGATGCCAAGACCATCACAGGATAGGCAATATACCAGTAACCGCCCTGATTGAAGCCGTAAAAATCCATCCAACCGCCGTTTATCTCTGTAATGAAAACAACTTCTGTGCAGTACCATGCACCATATAAAGCCGTAGGAATAACGCCCGTTAATGAAAGAGGCATACTCAACGGCTTTGACGTTTCAAAAAAACAGAATGATACCAATGCAATAATAGGTCCTAAAAAGTGCATATAAATTGACGTTCCGCCAAAGACCATTTCCATGAATCCCATTGACGGACCAAGAAAGAATATGACTGTAAAGAATGTCACCGCCAATGCACAAGTACCTGTGTATTTCAGTATAAACGCCCATCTCGGCACGGATTTGTTGTTTTTTATCTGTCTTATTTGGAATACAGCCATTATAAGTGCCGACACACCGCAAAGAATATTGGAATCCGTTGTAAACAGATTAAAACGGAAACTCGGCTCTATATGATACTGACCGTCATTTCCAAAAAAATACGATATGACCACACCCGTTGTTGCAAGAAAGATAAAAATATTCATTGCCAGTGAAATATATAATTTCTTCCTGCTGTCCATTAAAATCACCTCTTGAAGTATATTTTACATGGACACACGCATGATGTCAATAAAAAATGGGGGAAAACCTTTCAAACGGTTATCCCCCAAAGCCTTCTCCTAAAAAAACTGTGTTCAGTCCTGGAAAAGAGGAGTTGAATAATATCTGTCGCCGCTGTCGGGAAGAATAACGACAATGGTTTTATTTTCATTTTCGGGAGCGTTTGCAAGTTCAATAGCTGCATGGAGTGCCGCACCGGAAGATATGCCTACAGATATGCCTTCTTTCTTTGCAAGGAGCTTTGCTGCATCAAATGCAGATTCATTCTCAACAGGGATTACTCTATCATAAACAGCCGTGTTGAGTACATCAGGCACAAATCCTGCACCGATACCCTGTATTTTATGCGGACCTGCCTTTCCCTCTGAAAGTACGGGAGAGCTTTTCGGCTCTACTGCAACCACTTCTACATTGGGATTTTTCTCTTTGAGATATTCGCCTGCACCTGTAAGAGTACCGCCTGTGCCTACGCCTGCTACGAATATATCCACATTTCCGTCTGTATCGTTCCATATTTCAGGACCGGTTGTTGTTCTGTGTATGGCAGGATTCGCCGGATTGACAAACTGTCCCGGTATAAAGCTGTTGGGGATTTCTTTTGAAAGCTCCTCAGCCTTTGCAATAGCACCTTTCATACCTTGTGTACCGTCTGTGAGTACCAGCTCTGCACCATAGGATTTCAATATATTTCTGCGTTCTGCACTCATGGTTTCAGGCATGGTTATAATAATTCTATAACCCTTTGCAGCGGCAATGGCTGCCAGTCCTATACCTGTATTGCCCGAAGTCGGCTCAATGATTACAGAACCCTCTTTCAGCAAGCCTTTTTCCTCTGCGTCTTCTATCATGGATTTGGCAACTCTGTCTTTCACGCTGCCTGCGGGATTGAAGTATTCAAGCTTTACAAGTACCCTTGCTTTCAGTCCGAGTGCTTTTTCAATGTTTGCCACCTCTACAAGCGGTGTATTGCCTATCAGTCCGAGTGTTCCTTTATATATATTAGCCATAATAATTCTCCTTTTATTTAATCGCTGCAAAGCCTTTTTCAAGGTCTGCAATAATATCATCTATATGTTCGGTGCCTATGGAAAGGCGGATCGTATTCTGACGGATATTGGATTCTTCAAGCTCCTCTTCAGAAAGCTGTGAGTGGGTAGTTGAAGCAGGGTGTATTACAAGTGACTTCACGTCAGCCACGTTTGCAAGCAGTGAGAATATTTCCAAAGCGTCAATAAATTTCCAAGCTTCCTCTTTACCGCCCTTTATGTCGAATGTGAATATAGAACCGCCGCCATTTTTGAAATACTTCTGATAAAGTTCATGCTGGGGATGGTCGGGCAGTGACGGGTGATTGACCTTTTCAACAAGAGGGTGATTGGAAAGATATTCAACAACTTTTTTTGTATTTTCTGCATGACGGTCAAGTCTGAGTGAAAGGGTTTCAACGCCCTGCAAAAGCAGAAATGCATTAAACGGTGATATAGCTGCTCCTGTATCACGGAGAAGGACTGCACGGATATATGTCACGAATGCAGCCGGACCAACTGCCGCTGTAAATGATACACCGTGATAGCTTGGATTCGGTGCAGCTATTGGCGGATACTTTTCAGCTGACCAGTTAAATTTGCCTGAATCAACGATAATACCACCCAGAGTTGTGCCGTGACCGCCAAGAAATTTTGTAGCAGAGTGTACAACTATATCGGCACCGTACTCTATCGGTCTTATCAAATAAGGCGTACCAAATGTATTATCTATCACAAGAGGAATATTATTTTCATGTGCAATTTCCGAAAGTGCCTGTATATCCGGTATATCACTGTTGGGATTGCCGAGCGTTTCAACAAACAAGGCTTTTGTTTCGGGTTTTATTGCATTTTTTACTTCTTCCAAATTATGAATATCAACAAAAGTCGTATCTATGCCATATTGGGGAAGCGTATGTGCAAGCAGATTGTAACTGCCGCCATAAATCGTTTTCTGTGCAACGATATGCTCACCTTTATAAGCAAGAGCCTGTATTGTGTAAGAAATAGCCGCTGCTCCGGAAGATACCGCCAGTGCTGCGACACCGCCTTCCAAAGCTGCCACTCTCTTTTCAAGGACATCCTGTGTAGAGTTGGTAAGTCTGCCATAAATATTGCCTGCGTCAGCAAGTCCGAAACGTGCAGCAGCGTGTTCTGCATTGTGAAAAACATATGCGGCTGTCTGATATATCGGCACTGCTCTTGAATCTGTTGCGGGATCTGCCTGTTCCTGTCCTACATGAAGCTGTAAAGTTTCAAATCTATAATTACTCATTTTTAATATCTCCTTTTAACCAAAATAAATTATTTTTCGGCTGTACATCGTTCACACATTGTTTTGTACATTCGTCCGAATCTGTAATTTATTCTGAGGAGGTCTGCAAATATCAGTGTCATTAAAAAGCACTCCCATTTAATTTCCTTAATTCCTATCGGGAATGTATGTATTATAACACCAAAAACATATCTTGTCAATAGGTTTTTTCAAAAAATTTTTTCCCTGTACAGTCTATGCACAGGGAAGAAAATTTATGAGAACAAGTTGATATTAAAATGCTGCGGTTCTGTTATTTGCTCACAAAAATGATACCAAGTGCCGTTCTGAAAACTCCTTCAACGAAACTCTGCACTCCTGAAGAGGACAATTCAAGAATATTTTCCTGAGCGGTTATCTCATTCATTTCGGGGAGAGTGGAATAATAATATTCTGTTGTACGGTTATCTCCTACAATAGTCCATGAAAATGACACGGAATCAAATTTGATAATTCCTGTCTGCTTAGTGATAACAGGCTCCGATGTTGCCGATTCCTTTACAGTGCTTTCAAGGGTATAGGCACCATCTGTATTACTGCGGACAAGGACATATTTTGCCTCGTTATCGGGAGTGGAATAGATAAGTGTATATGTATTCTGCATAGTTGTTTTTTCACGGCTTATCTCTATCATAGAGGTGGCAGACTTATTGGCTTCTGCTGCTGAGGACTGGTTCGGATCATCAGATTCTTTGGCTTTGATAGCATTGGTTGTAATAATAATCTTGTCGCTTTCAGAGGGAGTCGTACCAAAATACAGCCTTGTTTCGGACTTTTCACCGTTCACTACTGCACTGATAACCGTCTGCATAAGGGAATTATCCGACTTGTTGATATAGTTTTCTATTTTAATTTGTGCAGATGACATATCCTTGACAAATTCCATACTCTGATTATTAAGATTTTCTATATATGACATGACGGAAGATTTAACGTCACCTGTAAGAAAATCACTGTTTTCCGCCCATTCCTTCAAGTCACGATAGAATACGGAAAGTATGCTTGTACCGCTTATGGTGCGTGTGATACGATATACACTTGATTTTTCACCGCCCTCAACGCTGACCTGTTCATCTTTTATTTCTATTTCGGAAGCCGAGTCAATGTCATCACATATTTTTTCATAGAGTTTTTTCAGCGTGGAATTCAGTTCTTTTTCCTCTTCAGAAAGCTGTATATAATTATATATATACTCATATAAAGTCATAAAACTGTCATACTGTTCCTGAGTGATGTTAAACATATTTTCGCCCTGACAGCCGAATACAGATGTCTTTGCAATCTCCCTGAGATTTTCGAGAGGCATATAACAACTCTGTTTTTCCTTGCCTGCTGAAAAATCCAGATTTAATTGCTTTATATTTCCAAACATCTCTATATTTATATCCGATTCAGTGCCTTTAGTAGATAAACAGGAATAAATTCTGTTTGAAGTCCTGTCAAAAGAACCGACAGTCGAAAAAGAACGTTTGCCTTCTGTATAGGTAGTTTTGAAAGTAGCCGATTTATTTTCGGGAGAAAATACCCTGATAAGCTCCTCACCGCTGATAATTTCTTTTGCACTGAGCTGATATGCATTCAGAACAAATTGAGAAGTATGCTCTCGCATGAATTTGGTGGAAACGGTTTCTATGATATACTTCACTGCAAAAAATGACGCTATCGAAAGTATGATAAGAATGCTCAGCACGATAAAAAATAAACGCACCTTGCTTTTTTTGTGTTTCGGCTCTTTGAGATTGGCAAATGCCGAACTCGGCACAAAACCATCTTTATCAATCTGTTCAGGCGTTGTAATAATCGGTATATCATTCGGTCTGATATATCCAAGATTTGCCTGTGCTGCATTGTATGCCTGGGTATTAAAACTCAGCATCTGCGGTTCAAAAGTTTCCTGGTCGCCCAAATCTTCAAAAGGCATATTTCCTATATGCTGCGGTGACCTGACTGCGTCACTTATCGGGGCTGCTTCACTGACTTTAAGCTCCCTTGCCTCATCAATATATCCTTCATCCGAAAGTTCCATCTGAACCTCCGGCAGCAATTCCCCACAATCATCACAATATTTTGCAAAGGGGTTGTTGTCCTTTCCGCACTTGGGACATAACATAAAATTTCCATCTCCTTTTTATTCTTATACTATATATTTTAATCAATAATTTTGCCGTTGTAAAGAGAATTTTTTAGGAAATTTTCAAAAAATAATTGACAATAAAGCAATTTGCCTTTAAAATTATAATGTTAAATAGTTTTATTGGAATAAGGTGTTTAAATGAACATTCTCGCAATAGGCGACATTGTAGGGACAGCGGGCTGTGAATTTCTGCGTGAAAGACTGCCCAGACTTAAAAAAACAGAAAGCATTGACCTTGTAATCGCAAACGGAGAAAATTCCGCTGAAGGCAACGGCATTACTCCCGTATCTGCCGACCATCTTTTATGCAGTGGGGTTGACGTGATAACGCTCGGAAACCATGCTTTCAGGCGAAAGGAAATTTATGACGTTCTCGACAAAAGCGAGGTTATTATACGTCCTGCCAACTATCCCCCAAAGACCACGCCCGGAAAGGGATACATGATATATGACATGGGACGTTTACAAGTAGCTGTCATCAATCTGATAGGCTGTATGTATATGAATGCACTTGACGATCCGTTTTCTGTCATAGACAGGGTACTTGGTGAAATCAATACCAAAATAATCATACTCGACTTCCATGCGGAAGCCACTTCTGAAAAGCTTGCGATGGCATACTACCTTGACGGAAAAATCTCTGCCATGTTCGGCACTCATACCCATGTACAAACCGCTGATGAAAGAATTTTCCCCAAAGGCATGGGATATATTACAGATGCAGGCATGACAGGTCCTTATGACTCCATTCTCGGTGTACGTTCTGACATAGTTGTGAAAAAATTCAGGGATAAACTTCCCGTAAAGTTTGAAACGGCTTCCGGTAAATGCAAGCTTGACTGTATCAAATTTACCGTAGATGAAAAGTCAGGAAAGACTTTGAGTGTAAAAAGGCTGGAAATTCTGTAAAATTCAAAATTTCATAATAACTTTTTTACATAAAACACTTGAATAATATTTAAAATACATATATTATATAAGTATGTATGATTTTTTATAATAATATTTTTAGGAGGAAATAAAATCATGGAGATTTTAAAGGTTTCATCAAAATCATCACCCAATTCTGTTGCAGGTGCGATTGCAGGAGTAATAAGAGATTACGGCTGTGTAGAGGTGCAGGCTGTGGGAGCCGGTGCTACCAATCAGGCTCTCAAATCTATCGCTGTTGCAAGAGGCTATCTTGCTCCTATGGGCATTGACCTCGTTTGCATTCCTGCATTCACAAGCATTGATATTGACGGCATCGAGCGTACAGCTATGAAACTCATCGTTGAAACAAGATAAATACGCCCTGAAATTACGACATCTATTTTTGTAAAGGAAGTGCGAAACAATGATAAACGGTTCTTGTTATAAAAATGCAGTTATATCGGGTGCAAACAATATAATAAGCCATCAAGAAGAAATTAACGCTCTCAATATCTTCCCCGTCCCTGACGGCGATACGGGTACAAATATGTCTATGACGATTGCAGGAGCGGTTGAAGCTCTTGAAAGCATGGATTCACAGAACGTTTCTGAAATAGCATCAGCCACCGCCTCTGCCATGCTCAAATCCGCAAGGGGAAATTCAGGTGTAATTCTGTCCCTGCTTTTCAGGGGTATTGCAAACGGTCTGAAAGGTGCCGCCGCTGTTGACGGAAAAGAACTTTCTACTGCCATGCGTGAGGGCGTGACTACTGCCTATAAAGCAGTCATGAATCCCACAGAAGGCACTATCCTCACCGTTGCAAGAATGGCTTGTGAAGCAGGTGAGCTTGTCAGCGAAACCGAAGACGATGCCACTGCTGTTTTCGGCACCATATGCTCTGCTGCCAACACTGCTCTTGAAAGTACCCCTGATATGCTGCCCGTTCTCAAAAAAGCAGGCGTTGTTGATGCAGGCGGAAAAGGTCTTTGCCTTATATTCGAGGGTATGCTCTCTTTAATCCGTGACGGTATCATGATAGAAAACAAGTCTGCCGCCTCCGATGCCCAGACTGATAAAGAAGAATCCACTGCCGAATTTTTCAGAAATGCCGCTGCTGAATTTGATTCCGTCATCAACTTCACCTACTGCACAGAATTTATTATCGGTAAAAATCCCGATATAACAAAAAGCAGTCTTGAACTGAAAGCATATCTTGAAAATATCGGTGACTGCGTTGTTGTGGCGGACGATGACGACATTATCAAAGTGCA
>DBXL01000199.1:20158-43498 GCA_002309275.1 Ruminococcaceae bacterium UBA1213
GTTGCCCCTGTTGATGAAATAGGATTTGTTTCCGTAGCAACGGGTGCAGGCATTGAGGAAGTTTTCAGAGACCTCGGCTGTCAGCACATCGTAAACGGCGGTCAAAGCATGAATCCCAGTACAGAGGATATTTTTGAAGCTGTCATGGCTACTCCTGCAAAAAATGTTTTTGTCCTGCCGAACAACAAAAATATTATCCTTGCTGCCGAACAGGTCATTCCTATGGTAAAGGACAGAAATGTTGTCATTATTCCCACCAAGACTATCCCACAGGGACTTGTGGCACTGATCGCCTATTCGGATGAGGCATCCGCCGAACTCAATGCAGAATACATGACTTCTGCCGCCAAGAAGGTTTCAACAGGTCAGGTCACATACGCTGCCAGAAATTCCGAATTCGGCAATACCAAAATAAAAGAAGGCGAAATTATCGCACTCAACAACGGCAAGCTTACACATAAATCCAAAGATCCTGTACACGCTGCCGTGAAACTTGCAAGAGAAATGGTCAACCGTGATACCTCATATGTTACCATCATCTACGGCAACGGCATTACAGACGCTCAGGCTGATTCTGCTCTCCAGTCCATTCAGTCAAAAGTCGGTTCAAATGTCGAGGTATCCCTTATTAACGGCGGTCAGCCCATATATTACTTTATTCTTTCGGTTGAATGATATAAAAACAGCAGACCGCTTTATCAAATGAAAAGTTGAAAACGGAAAATGGAAAATTAGGCGGTTGCAGGTATAACTTTCAACTTTCAATTTCCCATTTTCCATTTTTTTGTGAGGAGGTTTTTATTTTGCCGTCACTTTTTAAAATCCCTGTCACTTCCATAAAGGGTGTCGGGGCAAGAAAAGCGGAATACTTTCATAAACTTGGCATTCATACCGCCGGTGAGCTTATCAGATTCTATCCGAGAACCTATGAAGACTGGAGCAGTCCCCTTAAAATAGCCGATGCTCTCCAAAATAAAAACTGCTGTGTCAAAGCAAAGATTTTCAAAGCCCTGCAGCCCTCTGTCATCAGAAGTAATCTTGTCATATATAAACTCGAAGTGACAGACGGTGAAGAAAGAATGCTTGTCACTTTCTTCAATCAGTCCTATCTGTATGAAAAACTCAGGAGCGGGGGGGAATTTCTCTTTTACGGCACTGTGAAATATAACGGATATTCACTTGAAATGACTTCTCCGTCTGTGCTTGAAACAGGCGATATGTATATACACCCCATCTATCCCCAGACGGCAAGCCTGAATACAAAAAACATTGAAAAAGCTGTGCGTCAGGCTCTTTCCATGCTGCCTGAAAAAATAAATGATCCTGTTCCCGAACCTATCCGTAAAGAATACGACCTGTGCGGTCTGGGATATGCTGTGAGGAATATACATTTCCCCGAAAACATGGCGGCTCTTGAAACGGCTAAAAAAAGACTTGTCTTTGACGAACTTCTCGTTTTACAGTTAGGAATGGCTCGTCTGAAAGGCGACAGGCTCGAAACAACCGCCCATCAAATCAAAAAAGACTATTCAAAAGAATTCTGGAATCTTCTGCCATTCAAACCCACCAATGCTCAAAAACGTGCTGTCAAAGACTGCATCGGCGATATGAAAAATAATTCTTATCCAATGAACAGGCTTGTTCAGGGTGACGTAGGCTCAGGCAAAACGGCGGTTGCCGCAGCCGTCTGCTATACAGCTGTAAAAAACGGCTCACAGTGTGCATTCATGGCTCCCACTGAAATTCTGGCAGAACAGCATTTCAGAACCCTTTCCAAAATCTTTGAAAGTACAGACGTAAAAGTGGGACTGCTCACAGGCTCTATGAAAACTTCCATGAAAAATGCCGTCAGAGAAGAAATAAAAAGCGGCTCTCTTGATATAGTCATAGGCACTCATGCACTTATATCAGATAATGTAGAATTTTCTTCACTCGGTCTTGCCGTCACAGACGAGCAGCACCGATTTGGTGTGGGACAGCGTGCCAAGCTGATTGCAAAAGGTGAAAATCCTCATATACTTGTCATGTCTGCAACGCCTATTCCCCGAACCCTTGCGTTAATGATATTCGGTGACCTTGATTTGTCTGTACTCGACGAGTTCCCTCCCGGACGGCAAAAAATAGATACTTTCTTAATAGACAGTTCTAAAAGACAGCGTGCATACAGCTTTCTCAAAAAGCACATCGATAACGGACAGCAATGTTATATAGTCTGCCCTCTTGTCGAACAGAATGACGAAATACCGTTAATATCCGCAGAGGAGTATTATAAAAGTCTTGACAAGACCATATTAAAAGACTATAAAAAAGCCGTTCTGCACGGTAAAATGAAGGCTGCCGAAAAAGACCGTATTATGCGTGAATTTTCCGACGGCGATATTGATATAGTCATAGCAACTACCGTTATAGAAGTAGGCGTAGATGTACCCAACAGTACAGTTATGATGATAGAAAATGCAGAACGTTTCGGACTTTCGCAGCTTCACCAGTTAAGAGGACGTGTGGGACGAGGCAAGTGCAAATCTTACTGCATACTTGTTTCGGACAATCAGAAAGAAAGCACTATTGAGCGTCTGAAAGTAATGTGTGATACCAATGACGGTTTTAAAATAGCAGATGAAGACCTTAAACAGCGTGGTCCGGGTGAGTTTTTCGGTGCAAAACAGCATGGTCTGCCCGAACTGAAAATTGCAGCCCTCTCCAATGTCGAAGTCATGGAAGAGGCACAAAAGGCTGCTGATAAAATTCTTGAATCCGATCCGACACTCTCTCTTGACCAGCACAGAGGACTTAATTTTGAAACAAAAAGATTATTTGCCTCTGTCGGTTCAACAGAAAGACTGCAGTAAACGAAAAAGAATGAGAAATTTCTCTCATTCTTTTTTTGATGCAAAACAAAAAAAAGAGGAATGAGAATCCACTCTCATTCCTCTTTTGATTTCAGTTATCAGTTACCGTAAACAAGTCTGTCATCAAGACCGGAAACACCGTTACCTAATGTGGTTATATCCGTACCATCACTGATTGGTTTTGCATATACACCCGTTTTCCAGTATGTTTCGTTGAAGAGATCGGCAATATAGTTTGTTCCTGCTTCAGGATCCTTTTCTATAATATACTTGCCTTCACGGATAACAAACGTATGTGTCAATCCCGTAGTGTCAGGATATTTGACAGTTATGTCTGTCAGGAAATGAACTACCATGCTGTTTTCTCCGGAGTAATTATAGAATTTAAAGCGGGTACCATACTCTGCTGCATCTATCGTACCAACAGCACCAAACTTAATTTCGGAAGCATGAAGCTCCACACCGCCTCCGGCTACTTCCAAATCACTCTCCGAGCTCCATCTGAAATAGATACCTCCATTGGAAGAATAACTGTAAGGACGTGTCGGAGGAAGCAAGGTAAATGAACCGGTTTTTGCATCAAGATTGACATTACCATTAGTGGTTACCATGTTGGTTGTCGAGAACTGACCGCCCTGTACCCAGCCTAATAAAGCAGCACTCTGACCTGATGTATATACACCATAATTTTCAGGTTTGGTAAAGTACGTTTCAGCCTGGTCACTGAACAGCCTCAGAACTCCTCCCGCAACAGGTGAAGCAGTATTTAATGTATCTTCATCCGTGAAGTCATAAGCACCTGCTTTTATGATATATTCTTTTGAACCATATTTGACAGTCGTATCATATTTGAAGTAAACTGTCATAGTTTCATACGTAGTAGAACCCTCAGCCTTCTTCATCTGCAGTTCTACGCCTTCTGAGTCTGCTTCCTGAATATACTCGTCACTGTTCATCTGTCGATAGTCTGTCAGGTCGTTCTTTCTCCAGAAAGAAGTATCCTCGCCGTCAACCTCGCCGTAATCCATCAATACATATACTTCATTCTTTTCTATTTTCTCATAAGAAGGACCTATTTCCTTATCTTTATGAGTAATGCCTGTTTGCTTATCGGTATAAGTATTTTTGAACTGTACATCAGTAATAAACTCATAAGGTGTATCGGTAAGCTCATTATAGATGAACTTGATGGGATAACCTTCAATATTCACCTGATCGACAGGTTCATTAATATGTTCCTGACCTGAGCTGTCCTTATAGGATATGGTAAAGCTGTAGCCATTACCCGCTTTTGACTGTGCGTCATAGAGAACAACTGCAATCGTTCCCTCAACACCTACACGAATATTGGCAATCGTTCTGTCAAGAGCCTCTATCGCACCCTGAGCAGCCTCCAGGTCTGATTTCTCTACACCGCTTGCATTTTTCCATTTGCCTGTCATGAAAGCTTTTTCCGCATTACTGAGCTTGCCTGCAAGAGCACCGACATCATCGGAATTATAAGTTCTGAAATTTCCTCTGTTGACAAACTCCGGATACTGTGAACTGCCCGAAGCATTCGTATGATAATCATTGCCATGATAATCCGTACCAAGAGTTTTGTCCATATATGCCTTTGCCTCTCCCATCTTCAAATAAAGATTGTTATAGGCATTAATAATCGCACCGATGTCTTCGCAGTCACGGTAAGCCTTATCTGCGGAAGCATCCGTTGCCTCTATATCGGAGGGCTTAACAGCAGTCTTGTAAGTAGCCGTATCACCACCGGAAGCAGCACCTGCAAGCTGGAAATAAGAGCTGTATGTACTTGAAATAAGACCTTTCAAATAAGAGGAATAATACAGTGAGTCACCGGACTGACTTACCATTTCACCCTGTAAGTTGTACTGATTTACAATAGTCTTTGCATAGTACATATTGAGGAGGCTGCTGCACACCTCTTCAAGACGGTCACTGTCGGACTGATATTTCTCCCAGCCGCCGTATCCATAATTCTTGAGCGGGTTGAAGAGCACTGCTCGGCCACCCTGATACCTTGTTTTGTATATATGGGTAGTTGTTTCGGAGAGACCGGTTACCGCATTTGTCACAACTTCGTCAACTGCAAACTCAATGAACGGATTGTTCTTCGAGATTTCTGCTGACTTCCAGATATTTGTATTTCTGCCGTAACCATCCATTCCGGGCGTTCTTCCGCCCTTCAATTCTTTCATTTCCACATTCTGCTGTAAATCCTTGGTATCCTTGTCACCCGTACCATGAGCCTGCAATATTCTCAAATTCTGCCACCTGTCTGTATCACTGCCCACAGGCATTCTGAAGTAAACATTGATTTTTTCGGTAGTCATTACTTTTTCGGGATCGAATGTACTGAGTTCGGTATATTTGAAAGTCTTGATATTTTTGGTTGAGCCGTCAAGAGCCGTTCCGCTTGCAAAAGTACCGTCATCATTATAGAGGTCTATCCATACATCGCCATAGACTTTTTTGATTCGAGGCGTTTTATTATTTTTAGCCGAATCATTCGGATCAAGTCCCCATACCTCAAATGTATATACGTTTGACTGCTCAACAGGTATTTTATATTCATACCAGTCATAGTAGGGAAGGAGTTTTGAGTCACCTACACGGTTATCAGAAGAATGGTTGGAACCGTAGCCGCCAAACTTCCAGCTGTTGCTGAGGGTAGTTTTATCTTTGCTGTGCAAAGTGCTTTCTACCTGAGAAACTGCCGACGATGTTCCCGAATCCATATTGGGCAGTGTAAGACCACTCGGCAGAGAAATAGATGTTTTGCTGCCGGAAGCATCAACATTTCCGTCTGTACCTTTGATAATATAAACTTCATCATCACCCAATGAACAGTCGCCTGTCACTTCCTTATCTCCCTCATTTGTCAGCTTGAATCTGTTGAAATAACTATCCGCAAGGATATAGTAATAATGCCTTGAGCCAATGGATTGGAACCAAGTCATTTTCGGACGTGAACCCCATGAGCCGTCCGAATGTCCTCCCTGTTTCCAGAGATATATTCTTGGAACGCCCGTACCGTAGTCTGTACCGTCACCATCTTTATAGACGATAATACATCTTAAAACACCTGTCAGATAGCTGTCATCTTTTCCTTCTGTTTCTGTATTATACTTGTCACCGCTTACCATGGAGTTCCATTTTTTGCCGGGACCGTATGTATCAACATAGGATTTGTTCTTTACACGGATTCTGCCGCCGCCTACATAAGCCATTGCAAATCCCGATTTCAAATCTTTTACATCGTCATCCGTATCACCAATATCAACAGACGGTGTGGTTTCATAAGGTGTTACATCATAATTTCTTCCGTCAGCTTTTGCTCTTACTATATAATAGCTGTAACGTCCGCCGCTTCCCTTTTCATCAAGCTTTCCGTCAGCGGAAACAACTTTGTGGTCGCCTTTGGAGTCATTTGCAATAAGGAAACCGCTATTTTCATCACTGATGATTACATAGTAATAGTTGTTACCCAGGGAGAATTTAGTCATTGCAGTAAGAGTACCCCATTCGGTATGGTCGTTGCCGCCCCAGTAGTGGATATAGGGCTGCTTGCCGCTGTTCTGAGTGTCAAAGAATATACAGAGCTTGCCGGCCTCTACCGGAACGTCGATCACGCTGTAAATATCCTTGCCGCCGACTGTACTTGCACCTGCCGTATTTGACTTCCATATACTGCCGCTGGTGCCGGCTCTGTAAACATAATATTTATATCCGCTTTCAATATCATCCTGCATGACTTTTCTGAGTCCCTTGCTTTCGTCGTCATTGCCGGAAGCGTTTGAAATAATGAAATTTCCAAAAATACTTTTGCATTGATAGTAGTAATATGCCGTACTTCCATATCTGGTCATTTTAGGCTTGTTCTCATAGGATGCATTTCTTTCCGATTCGGAAGAGCCTCCGCCTGTCCATGCATAGATATAGGGACTATGGTCATTGAATTCACTTTTGTCATTTGTATCGAACAAAATGCATACTTCATCATCGCTCATCGGATCTTTCTTTAATATATCCTCAAACACCGCACCCCAGTTAAGATCACTTGATACAGGAACAATTTCATATTCCTCTTCAACCGGTGCAACTGTACCGGTAGGCTTAGGCTCTGCGGGCGGTTCAGGAACTGCAAAAGTCTTGGGATATACATCTGATACACTGATTTTTTTGTATTTCTTTATATCGCCGTCATCTGTCCATGTAACAATATACTCACCGGGAGCAGTAATTGCACTGTCAGCTGTAAGACCTGCTGTAGTGGTTGTATTGTTTTTGGTATCAGACTGAGTTATGGCGAGCAATTCTGTAAAGCTCTTGCCCTTTTCAACAGCAAATCGGATGAAAGCATAATTTTCTTCCGTACCATAGCCGATGGTCTGATTGTTTGTTGCAATAAAGCCGTTTATGGTAATATTATTCTGATCTGCATCTCTTCTGCTGAGGAATACTGTTACCAGTTCTTTCTCAACAATATTCTTGTCTTCTTCATCAAGACCGAATATGACATTATCACCAAGAGAATTAACTTCTATCTCTGCTGTTGACAGAGTTTCATCGGTAGCAGAAATACTTGCACTGATTTTGAAATACAGTTCACTTGACTTGACAAAATCAACATATGTAAGTCCTGTACCTGATTCAAAATTCATCCTGCTGTCAGTGATTCTTACAAAATCGCCGGTAGTACCCTTTGCACTGACACTGTATGTACAGCCGGATTTGTTTTGGAGCCATATTCTTACTTTGCCTTCAGCCTTTACTTTGTCAACAATCGCCTGAGGCTTGTACACAGTAAGTCTGTTCATATACTTTTGAAGTCTTTGTACCTCTGCCGAAACCTCTTCAGCAGTCACGCCCTCTTTTTCTTTGAGCTGTCCTGCTTCGGTTATGATCTGACTCAGCACTGATTTTGAAGCATCTGTATAGTTTTCTCCGCTTTCTTCTTTCTGACCGATAAGGCTGGCTGCCTGCAAAATATTTTCATCAAGTTCAGTAAAGTCGATATCAGGGTTCTTGGGAACAACCATATTTTTCAGTTCCTCAAAAGCATCGTTCAAATCTTTTCCCTGCTTTGTAAGAACGGCAACAGTAGTTGCATTCTTATACTTACCGGAAGGGTTCTTTGCGATAAGCGGTCTTGCCGTTTCAAGCTGGTCATTAAGCTTGCCAATATAGAGTGCCTGATATACTTTTGGGTCTTGATAATTTGAGTTGCTGTCTATTTCTTTGATGAGATTTTCAAGACCTGTTCTATTGAGTTTCTGTTCCTTTATGGTAGCAACTGCCGCACTAAGAATGTCATCTGCGTCTGAAAGTGCTGTTTTAGTAATAGTAACATTTGCCCGATTCTGTACCAAAGCATAGAGCTGTTCATAGTCTGAATATGATGTACCCGTAAACTTCTGCTCATATTTGGTCTTGAAACCGCTATGGAAGCCTGAATCATAGTCTATGAGATTTTCATATATAATTTTAGCTTCCTCATAAGTTTCCTTAAAGCTGTTGATCGTATCCGCATCCGCATATGCCGGCAAGAGTTCCTTAATTTTCATTCTGATTCTGTTGACATAGCTCATATATGCCTCATCTGCTGCACTTACATTAACCTCTGCACCATCTGTAGGAGTAATCGGTGTTTCATCAACTTTATAAGGTGCCTTCATGAACTCCACACCTGCATTATAAGCACCTATCGCTTTATTCTTCAAACCCAATGTTCCATCAACCTTGTCGCCGAACAAATCCTCATAGTTGGAATAGTCAGACGGCTGAAGCATATTCATGTCAAGGATTGCTTCATAGAGCTTTTGACGACCTGCTGACGATTCCGTTACGACATTCATGTAATTAAGAATGGGAGATGCGGGTATATCCGGATCATAGTTCTTTGCATGGATTGTAACATAGGAATCGGTTTCAACACCTATTGCATCGAGAGCCATTTTTTCTGTCTGATGTGCCTCAAGCTTTTTATCGGACTTCAGCACAATCCATGACTCCGGAACTGCTTCAGGTGCTGATGAATCCGTGTGCGGTCTTACATTGTTAAGGGTAACCGCACTTGCCATATCTTTAGCGTATTTGATGGTAATATTGAAATTCTTTTTGGTTTCAATATTGGCTACCCACCAGCCACAGCCTTCATATGTCATCTTAATATTGGAATGAGCTTTCTCACCGCTGCATTCTACATCTCTTCCACTGTTGCTGAGGAAAGTCGGACCGTTGAATTCACTGCCGTCAGACAAGGTAACCGATTCTATCACCGGTGCAGAATCTGACGACGGTTTTTCCATGCTGTTGGGATCATTCCATGATCTGAAATGTACGGTAGTTTTCTGGTTTCTGAGATATACAAGGATAGTGTCATCCAGTCCGTCAACACCATTCCAACTGTCCCAGAGGTCATCATTATTATCAACACTCAATTTACCTTTACTCGACCAGTTGCCTCCTGTACGGTATCTGGTGTAATAATACAGATCGGCAGCAGAGTCATATTTTTGTTTATTGAAGAACTCAAAGTAGATATTCTTGTCGTTCTCGTTGAGATACCAGAGATGGAAAATTTCATTCATCTGTGAATCGAATATACCGTCCGGATCAAGGAGGGTACTCTGATTGGCAAAAATTACATTGAAGTAGTTGACACGCTTGGAATTAATCTGATAGTCACCGACAGACCAGCCGTTACCCTGCGTAACCATCATACCGTTAGGACCTTTAACAGCGGCACTGGAACTGGTTTCCCATACACTGTTCGGCTTGATAGACTTGGCTTTTTCGTTGATATTCACCTTATCTACAGCAGGTGTTATCTTATTTCCGTCTTTGTCATAGTAGCTGTATTTAATATTTTTTCCGTCTGAATCGTGATAAGCCTTTGCTATATCATTGTATGTCCATATATAATAGCATACAGCAGTCCATTTCAGGTCGGCAGGCTTCTTCAGATGGAGGGTTATGGTATCACTGGAAGACTGTGTATTGGGATCTTTCCATGTATTGATGACGGTAACCCTTTTATAAGTATTGGAAGAGCCTACTGTAAACATGACAGACATACTCACAGACTTACCATTGTGCTGGAAGGAATCGGAATAATGAGAATATCCTGTCAGCTTAAGCTGAGGAGGAGTTTTTCCTTTTCCGGGAAAATATCTTACGGTAACATATGTTTTCACTTTTGCCGTATCAGGTTCATCCTGCTGTACGGTATATTCTACACTGTTATGCATCTGAGTAGCCGTAATCGGTATTTCCTTTTCTTCGGCTATGATATATTCTTCACGCCATTTTTTACCGGTAACCGTATCTTTTTTCTCAGTACCTATTTTCGCATAGTTGGTAACCTGAGTACGATAGTACGACTCGGCATATTCAAGGGCACTTCTGACATCTATAAATGCCTGTCTGCCTGACACAGAAACATCTGTTGTCGAAATACTCGACAAGGCGATGAATACAAGACCTGCGGCAACTATTACAAGAACAATACTTATAACAATCGCCATAGGCAGAGTCAAGCCCTTTTTACTGTTCTTTGCAAACTTTCTTGACATAGATATTGATACTCTCCTTTCCGTTCATCATTTAAACATGATAGCACAGTTTCCATCGGGTGAAACTGAGTAAGTGGACTCATTGTCGATAACCTTCAAAAGGGTGAATTCCTTAAGGGGATCAACAAAGTTAGAAGTCAATCCCTTGTCGGCAGTACCCGACAGTTTATCCATTGCTACCATATCAGCATTATTCATAATCACCTGACCTCTAAGTACATAGCCACTAATCATCTTTATGTAGTAGTTCAAATAATAGGAACACTTTTTCTGCGTATCTTTTACAACGCTCTTTTGTCTTTCAACAGATACTGTTATTTCACTGACATTTTCATAGGAAAGGGCAGTATATTTTTCAGGTGACGAACCCTCAAAGTTATATTCACCTGTTGTTGTATCCTCTTTTGCATAAGTAAAGGTTTCAACATTTTTTCCAACCTTGGCTATATAATACCCCTGTTTGTTGGCTTTGGGTTTAACACTGCCTGCAGAACTCTCCAAGTCGTCATTTTCAACAAACTGTATCTTGCTTGCCACTCTTGCCTGTCTTACAATGAATTCCTCAATCATAAGAGCGGTATTTTGTTCATCTTCAACAATAGCTGCTTGGGAATAGTTATTCATGGCAGTAACTACGATTGTCAGAGAAAAGCCCGAAACGATACCAAGAATAGCTATGGTAACAACCAGCTCAACCAGTGTCATACCCTTTTTTGACTTAAACTTTTTCATATCGTTCCTCCTCACTTCACTCTTTTTTGTGTTTTATATGGCACGAATGAAACGACTTCCTGTGCTATACGAGATGATGTATAGACAACTGTTCTGATTTCTATGCCATTGATAGGTACATCTTTGGTTGCCTGAATATGGCGGGTAGAATCAAGTATCAGACAGTACTGCACCTCGTAATCAGAATTCGGAAATGAAGTGGAAGGCAGATTCGACTCATTGGAAACATACGTCACCTGTACGTCTGCATCCTTATATATGTACGAATCTTTTTCTTCTTTGATAGAGGACAGATAGTTCTCCGAAAACAGCGACAATGTAGCCTGATGGACCGGCTCAACAGCAAGGTTTTCAGCCGTCACACTCGGCACAGGGGCTGGGTTTCCGCCCACATTGTCAGCCGGGAATATATCCGATTTCAGAAAATGTTTGCTTGCCTCATGCTTGTTTGAAAATCCGCAGTTTTTGACAGCCTTCATGATGACCTCATTCATGGAAGCACTGATGGCAGCAACCTTGTTGCGTTCAGCATTGTCAATAGTAGTCTTATAGCCGGTAACGATTGCCCCCGCAGCTGATGCAAGCACGATAGCTATAATCGTAACACCAACAATAAGCTCGACCAGTGACATACCTGCTTTTGACCTGTACTTTGGTATTTTTTGCCGCAGATTACTGTTCATAAAAAATTCCCCCTTCTAACAGTGCAAAAAATGATTATATATAATACATTATACTATAAATAAAATTCTATTCAAGTAATTTTTGACTAACATTTCTTACAAATTATTTGTTAAAAAATTGTAAATTTTTTAATAAAATATTGATAATTAAAAATCAATGCTACACTTTATAAAAAGGGCAGCTCCGAAAAAACGGAGATCTGCCCTTTTTTTGAAGTAGTTGCAGAAAATATTATTGGATAATGCTGTACATAGTGAACATAGGCATATACATACCTACTACCAGCACACCTACGACACCACCGATAACAACTGTCATAATAGGTGTCATAGAATCCGTAAGTTTCTGGGTAGATTCATCTGTCTGAGTTTCAAAAAGGTCAGCCATTTTCATAAGAGAATCGCCGAGCATACCTGATTCCTCACCGACACGAATCATAGAAACAAGAATAGAGTCAAATACAGGATGTTTTGCCATAGCCTCATTGATAGTAACACCAATCTGAACGTCATCAAGCACTGACTGAACCTTTTCACGTACATATATATTAGGTACGGCATCTCTTGCAAGAGCCATTGCTCTGTGAATAGGGATACCTGCCTCTGTAAGCGTTGACATCAGACGGCAGAAACGTGCAAGGGAGCTTTGACGGATAATGGGACCAACGAGCGGTATTTTCAAAAGATACTCTGCAACCAGCATGGCAAACTGTGCATTGTTCTTTTTGAGCATAATAAATCCGAATACGATGGCTCCCACTATTACCAGGGTAATGAACCAGTAATTAATCAGGAAGTTGGAGAAGTCAAGCAAAATCTTTGTAATGGCAGGAAGCTCCGCACCAAAGCCTTCATAAACTCCGGCGAAGTTCGGGATAACGAATACAGTAAAGATGATGATAACGCCTATTACCAGAACAACGAGGAATATAGGATACATCATAGCACTTTTAATCTTGCTGGCAAGAGCCATACTCTTTTTACATATCAATGCACTCTGTTCAAAAGCCTCGTCGATACGTCCGTTAGCCTCACCGGCTTCAATAATACTCAGATAAACTCCGGGAAAGCCTGCAAAGTTTCTCATTGCCTGCGAGAGAGTAAAACCACTGTAGAGGTTTTCATTGATTTCCTGAAGTATTTTTTTCATTCCTGAGTCTTTTTCGGTCTGTATCATGATGTCCATTGACATAGAGAGGTTGATACCTGCTCTCATCATCATGCCCATCTGGTTAAAGAACATAAGGAGTTTTTTGGGTTTAATTTTTCTTGTATGAATATCTCCGCCTATATCCATATCCCAGATACTCTCTGTGGGAGCACCTGTTTCCACTATATCCTGAACAATAAGTCCCTTAGAACGCAGGCTGGCTATGGCTTCCGTCTGTGACGAAGCATCTATGGTACCTTCTTTTTTCTGGTTCTTACTGTTCATCGCAGTATATTTATACTTCAATTACATTCCCTCCCTTTTATCTTCTTGCATCTGTATCGCCTATATCGAAGTTCCAAGCTCTTGCGATCTGCTCGGTAATAAAGCCCTGTGCAAGAAGGTTATCTATACTCTTACTCATGGTAATCATGCCGTACTGCTGACCGAGCTGTATAGACTGCTGTATATTGGCAACTTTATTTTCACGTATCAAGTTGCTGATAGCACTTGTGCAGAACATGATTTCAAATGCAGCCACACGTCCGCCGCTTGCACGGGGAAGAAGTCTTTGAGAGATAACCGCTTTTAAAGAAGTGGAAAGCTGAACTCTGATTTGCTGCTGCTGATCAGGCGGGAATATATCAACAAGACGGTCAATCGTCTTTGCAGCACCCTCTGTATGTACGGTAGAGAAAACCAAGTGACCTGTTTCAGTAGCTGTCAAGGCTATCTGGATAGATTCACGGTCACGCATTTCTCCGACGAGTATAATATCAGGGTCCTCACGCATGGCAGCACGAAGAGCCATAGGATAGGAACGGCTGTCAAGACCGATTTCTCTCTGATTGATAATGCAGCGTTTGGGAGTATGCAAAAACTCAACAGGATCCTCGATCGTAACGATATGCTTCTGCTTATACTTGTTAAGCTCATTGATGAGAGCCGCAAGAGTGGTAGATTTACCCGAACCGGTAGGACCGCATACAAGCACCAGACCGGAATTCAAATCAAGTGTTTTCTTGATAGAGGCAGGCAGGTTGAGAGTGGAAAGCTCAGGAACTACGCTGTTGATGATACGCAATACAAGAGCTGTACCATTACGCTGTCTGAAAGCATTGGCTCTGAAACGTCCGCACTCACCTATTTCAACAGCGGCATCGGCTTCACCGGTCTGGAGGAAGGTTTCAAAACGTGACTGGTTGAGAACTGCCTTAATAATGGCAGTAACTTCGGCTTCATTGAGAGCCGGATCATTTGTAAATATAACATTGCCGTGAAGACGGTAAGCGGGATGGTTGCCCGATGCAATATGAATATCGGAAGCACCCTTGCTGACAGCTTCTTTTACAAGACTGTAAAAATCCATACTAAAATCTACTCCTTTTTATAATGCATAATGCATAATGCATAATGCATAATGATTTTTTATAATATTCAGAACCCGGTTGAAAGAATAAAATTATGAATTATGAATTATGAATTATGAATTCATTAGTCATTGGAGATTGTCATATCAATAAATTCCTCGTAAGATGTAAGACCTGCAAGAACGTCACGCCTTACATTTTCCTTCATTGGTATCATACCTTCTGCAATAGCCTGTTCACGAAGTTCATCGGTACTTTTTCCTTCAGTGATGGCTCTTTTGAGGGTAGTGGTAAGCATCATTACCTCATGCACAGCGATACGTCCTCTATAACCCTTTTTATTGCAGCGTTCACAGCCGCATTTTCTGTAAAGAGTGATTTGCTCATTCTGAGGAATATTGAGGGCAATTCGCTCATTTTGGTCAGGGTTGTAGGCCTCCTTACATTCCGTGCAGAGACGGCGGGCAAGTTTCTGGGCAATGATACCCAGCAAAGCAGAGGATACCATGTATGGCTCGATACCCATATCAACAAGACGGGCAACGGAGCTGGGGGCATCATAGGTATGGAGTGTAGAGAGAACCAAGTGACCTGTGATAGCGGCCTGAACGGCGATACCTGCTGTTTCGCCGTCACGAATCTCACCGAGCATGATAATATCAGGGTCCTGACGAAGAATGCTTCGGAGGGCTGCCGCAAAGGTAAGACCTGCTTTATCATTTGTTTGAACCTGGGTAATGCCGGGGCAAATCATTTCGACAGGGTCCTCAACGGTAATGATGTTGATGTCTTCCGCCATTACCTCATGCAGAGCCGTATAAAGCGTCGTTGACTTACCGGAACCGGTAGCACCCGTAACAAGAATGATACCACGGTTACTTTTTACGAGATGGTCAAATTTTTTCAGATTCTCAGGGAGGAAGCCGATATTTTCTTTTTTCAGTTCCATTCCCAGAGAGGTCGTAATACGCATAACGATCTTCTCACCGAAGAGGCTCGGAAGAACAGATATACGGAAATCTATTTCCTTTCCGCCGACACGGTAGTTGATACGACCGTCCTGCGGGATACGTTTTTCAGCAATATTCATGTTGCCGATAAATTTAATACGGGAAGTTACCGAAGGGATAAGCTCGGCAGCAGTTTCCATATATATCTGCAAGTGACCGTCTATACGGAAACGGATTCTGAGGCATTTTTCCATTGGTTCTATATGTATATCGGAGGTTTTTGTACGAATAGCCTCCTCTATCATATTATTAACGAAACGTATGATAGGCTGGTCATCACCGCTGGCACTCTTGGCAGCTTCCTCTGCCTCTATCTGAGCCTGTGTTTTCGCACCGCCCTTTGACTCAAGGAATTCCTTTGCGTCATCAAGAGCCTTCTGTGCCGCATAGAGTTCACGGAGTTTCGCTTCTATCTTTGATTTTTCAGCGATAACCGCCTTTACCTTCATTTTTGTCGCAATAGATATATCTTTCAATCCCTGGTAGTTAAGGGGATCGGCTATTGCAACTGTAAGAAAACGTCCTTCCTTTTCGATAGGCACTACCTGATTGTTTGTAGCCATTTCCTCGGGTATCAGACTGCCGACATCTTCGGGAAGTTTCAGTTCATCAAGGTCAACATAAGGTATAAGCAGCTGTTTTTCAAGTGCCTTGCAGACCTGCTGTTCCGTAACGAATTTCTCCTCAATGAGAAGATCTGCGATTCTTTTGCCCCTGTTAGCTTCTTCCTTCTGCTTGGCAAGCACGGTTTGAAGCTGTTCTTCCGTTATGTCGCCCTCATTTACAAGGATCTGTCCGATTTTCAAGTTGCTTACTCTCATGGTATCCTCCCGTTAAGATTCAAAAAAGTTCAAGATAAATATTTGCAAGATAATAAATTGTGTCAAAGAATACAATATAACCTATCAAAGCTGCCGCAATATACGGACCGAATGCAAGATAGGAACCTGCTGAAACATCTTTTTCAGCCGTACCTTCATTTTCCGTTTCAATTTCGGTTTCGGCTTTATTTTCTGTTTGCATTTCGGTTTCAGCTTTATTTTGATTGGACCTTATTTTGGAGAGTGAAATAATTACTGCAAAGCAGACTGTTGCTGTGAGCAAGGATATGATAAATGTATAGACCGTTCCGGGAAATCCCGTAAGTACCCCCACTGCCGCAAAAAGTTTCACATCACCAAAACCCATGCCGTTCTTTTTATATACAAGCATTCCTATAAGGTCTATGATCATCATGGTACCGCCGCCTATCGCAATTCCGAGAAGCGGCATCCACCATTCCGAATGAAGTATTTTAAAACCTCTTATAATATCATATGTACTGACAACTGCGGAAAGTATTCCCACAGCAATCGTGAACTGGTCAGGGATTATCATATATTTTATATCGCACACCGCCATCAGTACCGCAAAAAAGATGATAAGAGCAAAAGTGATAAAATACACATCAAATCCCTTGTTAAACTGCAAACGGCACATCACAAGACCTATACAGAATATCACTGCCGTTATGATTCCCTCTTTTTGAAAGGAAACTCTTTTTCCCGAGAGAAGCTCCTCTGACGGTTCTTCTCCATAGTCACACAGCCACTTTGCAGGCACACGGTTAATCACCTGTACCGCAAGCCATGAAAGAAATATTCCGAGAGGGATACATCCCACAGTCCATATAATGCCGCCTGCCGTATTGAGATAATCCGATATACTCATATCATGCAGCCGATGATGCTGAAGATGCAGATGATGACAGACTTACTGCCGCATCACTTCCCGAAACGATTGGCGACATACTTTCTGTTTCGTCAACTTTCGGCGGGAAGAAGTAAAGGCTGAGTGAAAGACCTATATTAAATCTGGGCTCTGTTGATTTCACAGCAGAACTGCCGGTGATCTCAGTCACGGTAAGGCTTTCTACATAGTATGAACCATCGGACTCAATTTCAAAGTAATCAAGAGCGGAAAGAAGGTCTGCTTCCGTACCGGAGAATGCAAGAGATATAGTGGAAACATAGAGGGGATCGCCTGTTGAGGAAACTCTGCCTGCACTATCCGTAGAGCCTTCGGAGGAGCTTACGGAATCAAGCTGTATATTAAGCTGATTTACCATGTTTCTTACATCATTCGGAAATTCAGTTGCATTGACATGGAGCTTTTTGCTTTCTTCGTTATATTCTTCCTTCATTTTTGCAATCTTTGCTTCGACCTCATCGGCACGGGCAAGGTAATCTTCAAACAGTGCGATCTGTGACTGTGCAGACGCATGGTCAGCATTGTACTTGTCAATTTTCTCTGAAAACGGTGCCTGTACGAGGAACATGAATACTATACATAAAATGATGATAACAGCTATCGCCCAGACAAATCCGGGTATCACAAGCTGCTGTTTTGACTGTTTTTTGTTCATAAACTTTTACCTCCGTATCTGAATCATACCGTTGACTTTGAAGACTGGCTGCTCTCGCCTGAAGAAGATTCTTTTGTTTTATTCTTTTCCTGTTTTTTAGCTTCTTCTGCTTTCTTGGCATCTCTTTCTTCTTTTTCGGCAAGTTCTTTTTCAAATTCTTCCGCACCTTCGGCCATTGCCTTGTCGGTGATTGTCAGGACAAGAGAACCTGAATAGCCGTATGCTTCCGTAGATGTATTGCTGCCGGAAAGCTTCTGACGGCCTGCATAGAATACATCACCTATATGGAAATATCCGTCATCATTCGTCTTATATCTGAAATCAACAAATGCATCAAGGTCCTTTGCAAGCATGGAAGTCGAGATGGAATTGGTAGCATGTGTAAAGCTGATTCCTGAGGTACTTTCAAGCTGTTCATCTATATCCGTGAAGAAACGTGTAACGATTCCCGAAGTCTTCATAACGGTTCTGGGCAGAGTGGCAATATCTATGTAGAGATTTTCAAGTTTCTGCGTGTATTCTCTTTCATCATTGACAAGCTGTTCTGCTCTCTTATATTTAGGCTCTGCAAGAGTTGCTATATCATTATTTTCTCTTATCTGGAGGGCGGCCCACCAGCCGCCTACGATTGCCATCCATGCGAATGCGATAACACCAACACCGCCTGCAACAACATTACCTATCTTTGACTTGTTTTCTTTTACAACATCGGAAAGAATACTTCCTCTAAGGAGGTTTGCCTCACCGATAGGCATATTCAGCAAGCCGTTGAATGTAATAAAGGAGGTTGCATCATATCCGCTCTGTACGGCAGCCTGACTTGCTGCAGGAGGCACTTTTCCGCCTGAGAAAAGACTGATTACATTCTCATTCGGTGCACTGAGACCTTCCTGACGGCAGTAATTGGCAAGATTCGGCAGTTTTGCAAGCGTATCACAATATACAATGAGGTCAATGTCTATACGCATGGTGGACATTACCATTCTCAGACTACGTACAACTTCACTGACTGCATTGGAAAGCATGGTCATCGTTTGTTTTCTTGTCTGTGCGGAGTGGCACTTGTTGCAGACACCCAGACCTTCATCTCTTATCAGTTCAAGCACGCCAAGCTTACTCATACCAAATTCAAGCATGAGCAGTTCTACTATATCCTCAAGAACGCTGGAATATGACTGCTGGAAAACAGGGGCACCGTTTCGGAGTATAACAAGCCTGATTGCCGCATAGTCAACACTGAGCAGGGCAATACTTCTTGTCGATGAGTTAATATCCATTTTTGCTGTATAGAGCATACCTGCGATGGGAGGGGAAATTTTTGCGATATGGAGTCCCGCAGCCTCGAAATTCGCACGTATATCCGTCAGCAGAGCCGTATTCATTGCAAACAGTGAGGCTGAAACATCTTCTGTTTTACTTGCCTTGCCGTACTGCTGGCCGTACTCAAAATTAAGCACCGTATATTTGCCGACTTCCGAATGAAGTACGTTTTCGGCTTCAACACGGGCAAACGTGGGGAGAAGCTTTTCTTTTGCAACAGGGTGTTTATATTCCTTTGTAATGAGGATGTCTTCTTCCTCAATACACATGAATATGTCACCAAGCTCCATTTTTACGCTTTCTGCACAGCTTTTCACGAAAGCTGCAAGTTCCTCTGACTTTTCATAGGGACGTTCTTTGAGCGAGTCATTCAGCTCGAACACCTGAGGAACATTGAACACAGTTGCAGAACCTGCATTTCCCTTCCTGGATTTAATCTGCAAACCGCCGTCAGATTTTTCATACTCAGACGGAGTGAGTATGAGAAGACCACGAGTAATTTGCAGAACAGTAGCTACTGATTTCATAAACACACCACACTCTTAAAAAATTTTTTTAATAACAGCAAATCATCAGCTATGCTGACAATTATAATTTCTCTTTATTATCTTATCACAAAAATATTCAGACTTCAATGTTTATTTTAGAAAAAGCTATATTTTGTGCATATAGCAGTAAAAATTCTTTCAATTTTCGTCAATTATTTCCCGGAAATAAAATTTTCACAAAAAACTTTTGGTGTTCTCTGTACATATTGCATATAAATTAAATAATGGCAGCATTTTGTTGATTATTGCAGAATCAAGGGAGTTATTTCGGTCTGACGGCTCAAAAAATACCATGCGGAAAAAACAAAGTTTCCGCATGGTATTTTATTGAAAGCTCATAAAAAATTCTTTTTCATACAGTCAAACAGTGCTTTGGCAAGGGCATGATGTCCTTTTTCATCAAGGTGTATGCCGTCTGTCATTTTAGTGTCGGCAAAGTCCGAAGCACTGATAAACAGACAGTGATTCTTCCATGCACACTGTCTGAATTTATCCTTGATTTCCACAGACTTTTGCACACTGCTTTCATCAAAGCTTTGTGAAAACGCCTTTTCCGTAACGCATTGGTCGATAAAGGCAGGACATACAAGAATTATTTTGATATGTTCATCTGCACGCCGTATCTGACTGATAATTGTTTGGATTCCGTCTGCTATCATACTGCTATCTGCATGGAATTCCGTTTTACAGTCATTTGTACCGAGCATGACGACTGCAACATCAATGGGAGAATTTTCCTCAAGTATCGAAGGCAGAGCCTTACTTCCGTTTTTGCCGTACTTTTCCGCATAGTCAAATACAGTTGTACGGCTGTTCAGACCGCTTTCTATTACTTCTGTTCCGTAAGGTCTGAGCCATTCTGTCAGCAGTCCTGTCCACCGGATGCTTTCATCAAATCTGCCCCTGTCATAGTATCTGAAGCCATATGTATTCGAGTCCCCGAAACAAAGCATTTTTTTCAATTAATACCGCTCCTTGTTCTTAATAAAGTATCAGTGTATTTCCTTTTACATAGGAATTGCAGGAGTAGCTTTCATATTTATTCAGTTTGGCATCATATATAAAGCAGTATTTGAAAGAGGCATTATCCTCTGTGCTGTGGAGTATCCTGTTGGTGATGACATATCTGTTATCCATGCAGGATACAAAATCACCCATTTCACTGTTATATTCAAGCTCAACTTCTGCATTGACAATGCCTTTGACATATTTCTGCTGAACGCCCTCCAGAATGGAATATATTTTCAGCGGACTTTCCTCTACTATATACATGATACTGTCATCATTGGAATGTAAAGTAGTTTCGACTTCAAGACGGTTGATTGGAACATCATAACTGCATATTTTTTCTGTGCCGCTCTTGAACTCTTTGGCACGGAAATATATTTTATTTCCCGCAACTCCCATGTATCTGACAAGTGCCTTTATATCTGCACTTGCTATGCAGCGTTTTGTAATAATCTCCTTGCCGAGTTTGAGTTCTTTTTCAAGCTCTGCAAGACGGCATATCCAGATATTATCCCTTATATCACTATGTACCCATCTTTGCTCTTTAAAGAAATTCTCCTTTATATCCTCATCTGCATAGGGGTCAAGAATTACTGCAAATTTCTCTCCTTTGACTGTCACTATCTTTATATTGCTGCAGCCTGCCTTTGCAATCAGGGAAGATTTTACAAAATATTTTTTGTTTGCCGTCAGGTCATAGAGATAACACAAACTGTCACAGCCTGTTACTTCTTTATACTTGCGGAATATCTCCGCATTGTCACTGTCAGGGGACATAGTGATTAAAAGGTGTTCGCTGTCGAGGGCAGTACATTCCTTGAAAGCACCTGTGCAGACAACTTTTTTTCTATTTTTCTCCATGCCTGTTTTCTTGTCAAGCTCGATGAGCCAGAGACTGTTGGAGCCGTTTTCAAGAATAAGCAGAATTGTTCTTTCAAAAGTAAAGAGATGCTCAACAAAAGTGGGATCTTCAAGAGAGTAGTTGGCAATGAGTCTTTCCTTTCTTGAGGAGCGGTCATATTCAAGTACAAAAAGGTTATTTTGTCCATTTTCATTTTTTTCCTCAAGGTAATATATATATTCATTATTCACGTCAGAAAGCTGAATATTCCTTTCGGCAAAAATATTTCTAATATCTACAACTATCATTTCAAATTTCCTTCTTTCTTGATAATTAAGGTACAATTTTTGTATCTGTACCGTTAGCTTCCATGCTGTACATATTGCCATCACTGCCAAGATAGTAAATTTTGTTTCCCGCAACGGCAAAGTATATTACATCATCTTTTACCTTGTGCATTGATGAACCGTCACTGTTCATCATGCCAAGACTGAATATTCCGGAAGTATCGCCATTTTCAACAGCCTTTCCTGCACTCTCTATATTTCCGCTGACATACAGATAATATATATGGCTTCCGCACCCGGCAACTTTCACAACATTGGAACCGCCTAATTTTTCCACATTTCCGCCGTCAAGGTCGCACGAATAGACGACACCCTGACTATATATGGAATTATCTGTGAAAACCAGCTTGTCGCCATTGAGAGTTATACTCATAGGCTGAAGGCTTTTTGACATATATTCAAGCTTCACTGTCACAATTGCCGACGGTGCAGCAACATTTACAGCATATACTTTTCCACTGTAATCTTTTTCGCTCACAACAAGCACATACATTTTATCTCCCCGTACAAACATACTTGTAACAGAGCCGCCTGCAGATGCACTATAAAATCTTTCAGATTTTTCCGTTTTAATATTGATTCTATCTACTTTTTGTGTATCTTCCGTTATATAATAGAGGTAATCTCCGCTCGCCAGAAGGCAAGTAGGATTCTTTGCTTCGCTATATACTTTGAAATTTTTGCCGTCCTTGTCAACTGAGCATAAGGAATAACTTTTTCCTGTGACAGATGAAAGAAAATACACTTTGTCATTATTAAAATTGATATAAAGTATATAGTCATTTGTACGGGAGCCGTCATAGATAATACTTTTCGATACATCGTCAGGGGAGATTTTGCATAAACATCCATTTTCATTTGTATAATAGATGTTTCCGTCATCATCTTCGGCTGCAAGTCCACCGCTGTTAAGATTTGCCCATTTCACGCTCTCTTTATCAAAAGTCACTTCACCTGTATATACACCGCCCCCGCCTATGCCGTCAAAAACACTTCCCATATTACTAAACATACCGACCACACTCAACATCATCAGCACAATCAGCACTGCCCTCAATATAAAAAGTACCAAACCTGAAATCAGCATGACTTTATCAAGCGTACTTGGTGTATAGGAAGGTACAATCGTTGCATAACCGCCTTGTCCGTAACTCACGGAAGGGCGCTTGAAATCATTATACCCTCCCATTGACTGACTTCCAAAATTATTCTGACTGTCACTGAACATATAATTATTGAAATCATTCTGTGGGACACTGAAACTCTGGTTATTAAAATCATTCTGCGGAATACTTAAACTCTGGTCATTAAAATTATTCTGCGGAGCATTGAAACTTTGGCTGTTGAAATCATTTGGCGGAGCATTGAAACTCTGATTATTCAAATTATTCTGCGGAATGCCGAAATCATTTTTCGGTGCTTCAAAATTAAAATCATTTTGGGGAATATCAGGAGTTTTTTCAAGTGTCACTTTCGGTTCAGGGGG
>DBXL01000199.1:43552-55773 GCA_002309275.1 Ruminococcaceae bacterium UBA1213
GGCTCAGGAGGAGGCACTGTCTTTTCAAGCGTCACCTTCGGCTCAGGAGGAGGCACTGCCTTTTCAAGCGTCACCTTCGGCTCAGGAGGAGGCACTGCCTTTTCAGGAATTACTTTCGGTTCGGGAGACGTCACCGCCCTCTCAGGTGATATTTTTGGCACTTTCGGCTGTTCCTCAACGACATTTTTGGGAGAATTGCTTCTCGGCTTGACAGCCACTTTTTTAGGCACGACAATTTTTTTCTTGCGTTCCGTCACGGCAGGCGGTACATCTTTTTCGGGAACATATTCATCTATAAAGAAATCATTGAAGGAGCATTGCTTTTTTGATGTATCCGCATCCGTTCTGAAATGTATCTGCATATTTTCGGGGATAACGGAAAAATGCTCTTTATCGCCATGTGCATTCTCGCCTGTCATTTTATACTGCATTTGTGACTGCATGAGCATAGCATAAGTATCACCGTTTTCCGCAACAGGTATGCCCGTCTGCATTTGCAGATTTCTCGGTACAGCAAAACTTCCGTGATAATGCCTTATCCCCTCCGGCATTTTTATGTCTTCTATCTGCATTTGGTCACTGAAGCCTATCGGAGGCAGTTCGGGAGTATCGGCATCGAGAAGTTCAAGCGGATCGGCTGCCTGTATGCTCGGAAGCGGTTTCCGGTTGAAATATTCGGGATCTATCTCACCTTTTGGTATTTCCGAATGTTCCTTTGCCCCTATCGGCGGAAGGTATGATTCCGGATCATCATCGGGAACTTCGGGAGTAATACTGAATCCACTGCTTTCCTGTTCCTCCTGCTGACGGGCAATCTCATCAAGTGAAAAGTGTTTTGGTGCAGAACTGTCTATCCTGTTTCCGCAGTTCAGGCAGAACTTGCTTTCATTAGGTACGGTAGCACCGCATTTTTCGCATTTTAACATGGTCAATTCCTCGTTTTTTGTTTCATGGATCATAAAATAATACTATTTACCATATTAAGTATAGTTTATGATAAGGTTTTTGTCAACTTCAATAAGAACTTATTTTTAAATTTTTTATGAAATGCTTGTTAAATAAAAACTTTTCGTATATAATGTATTTATGTTTATTTTTGATTGGCAGAAAGGAATCGTTTTTTATGGAATTTTATGAAACAACTCTCAAAGGCATGAAAAAACTTCTCAGCGATTTCAATGAAGACAAGTATGCAGACATCGTGCAGAACTGTCTTGAAAAGTGGCAGGCTCACAAAGATGTAGAATGTATGCTTTCGGAGTTCTCCGACACAGGCAAATTCAGGGCTTTTAAATTCAATCCCGCTGATTTTTCCTCACCTGAACAGGCTTTATGGACAAATCAGCTTTTCGGCGGACTTGTCGCTATGATGATACGTCTTGGCAGTCTGATACTGCAAGGGCACTCTGTCGGCATAGACTTTATCAGAAGCAATTTCGGACATTCTTCGGAAATTCTTACAGGCTTCAAATGCACGTCATGCGGAAGATTTTACACTTCCTCTCTTGACATAGAAAAATTCATCTCCATGCCGATGATTGCCAAAGGCATTACAGACGGTCTGGAAAAGAAAAATCTTGATGATGAAATAGACAGGATTATGTCCATGTCCTCCCCGCAGATAGAAAAAGAGAGAAATAAAACAAAACTCCGCTGTGTGAATACCAATATTCTCATCTCTGACGGCAGACCGACTTTCTGCACATCATGCGGAAACAAAAAAATTGCACCGTGCAGATTTCTCAAAAGCGTAAAGGAACCGGTATTTGTTCCGCTCAATTCTTAAATACCGCCCCTATGGGCTGTATATATATTTATAAAGGAGAGATTTTGAAATGAAAAAAAGATTATCCGTACTGCTGATAGGCTCACTCGTTGCCATATCGCTTGCAGGCTGTTCGGGAACAAATGCACCTTCCGAAACTCCTGCTCCCGGTGAGAGTACAACAGAAAGCTCCGTTCAGTCAGAACAGGCATCAACCGAAAATTCCAAAAAAACTGATGAAAAGTCATCAACAGCAGGTGAAAATTCAAAAACAGCAGACGTTTCCGAAAAAGAACAAAGTACAGAAAATCCCGCTGAAAGCAATCCTTCAACCCCTGCCGAACAGTCTGAAACAGCCGTTTCACAAGACGAAGAGGACATGGGACCAAAAGAAGGTGACATCATTGTTGATGAAAATGGCAATGAGTATGTCTATCATGAGGACAGTTCCATCACGCCTGTTGGAGAAAATTCCACTCCCGTTGCCTCCGATGTTCCAACACAGGAAGAATCCACCAAATATCTTGACGTTACATATACCCCCATTGATGTAAAGGATTCCAATGTTGACAGCGGTGCCATAAACATGAGCAACCCGAAATATTATCTTCTTTCCAGCACTGCCGAACTCAAGGACTTTTTAAACAATTATGAAAAGACTTTTTCTCTGAATGACGTTGAAAACGGCGTGCCGTTTGATACCCTTGCGGAAAAATTTGATGACACATACTTTGAATTCATGTCAGTAGTGGTTATCCCCGTTCAGTATGACAAAAACACGGAAACAGAAGTAGGCACTATCACTATCGAGGGCAATGACTATGTAATAGAAGTATGCACACAGCCTGCCGAAAAACAGGAAGATTTAAATACCTTGTGCTTTGTGGTACAGACCAATAAATCGGACATGGAAGGCAAAGATATAATGATAAGAGTTGTCGAAGAAGATACCGTTGAAGAAATTGAAGAAGAAATATAAATTTTTTGTGTTTTAGGTGTTGTAAAAATTATTATTTGTGTGTTATAATAAAGAGGATTTTTTATATGAGGTGAACTGACCAATGGGATTTAAATCATGGTTCAACGGAAGAAACAGCCGTCGTGAACTGAAAAAAATACAGCCCTTAGTAAATAAGGTGCTTGAACTCGAAGAAAAATATCAGAAATATTCTGATGAAGAACTCCGCTCTGAAACTGCACGTTTCAAAGCAATGTTTGAAGGCATTGACGACAAGAAAAAGAAGGATATTATCCTTGATGAAATTCTGCCTGAAGCATTCGCAGTATGCCGTGAAGCATCATGGCGTGTGCTTGGAATGAAACACTTCCCTGTGCAGATTATCGGCGGTATTATCCTCCACAGAGGTCGTATCAGCGAAATGAAAACAGGTGAAGGTAAAACCCTCGTTGCAACCCTCCCTGCATATCTGAATGCCCTTGCCGGCGACGGTGTACACGTTGTTACCGTCAATGAATATCTTGCAAAGCGTGACGCTGAGTGGATGGGCAAAATTTACCGTTTTCTCGGCTTGACAGTAGGCATTCTTCAGCATGATTCAACGAATGATGAACGTAAGACCGCCTACAATTCCGACATCACTTATGCAACAAATAATGAACTCGGCTTTGACTATCTGCGTGACAACATGGTTGTCTATAAAGAAAACAAAGTGCAGAGAGGTCATAATTTTGCAATCGTCGATGAGGTTGACTCCATTCTTATAGATGAAGCCCGTACCCCTCTTATCATTTCAGGTCAGGGCGACAAGTCAACAGACCTTTATGAAAGAGCAGACGTTTTTGCAAAGTCCCTTAAATACGAAACTATCACAGAAACAGATGCCAAAGAGGACAATGACGACCTCTATGTTGAAGAGGGCATTGACTACATTGTTGACGAAAAGGCAAAGACTGCTACCCTTACACCCATAGGCGTTAAAAAAGCAGAGGCTTTCTTTAATCTGGAAAATCTTACCGATCCTGAAAATATCACTATTCAGCATCATATCAACCAGGCTATCAAAGCTAATGGTGTTATGAAAAGGGATATTGAATATGTCGTCAATGAAAAAGGCGAAATTATCATCGTTGATGAGTTTACAGGTCGTTTGATGTACGGCAGACGTTATAATGAGGGACTTCATCAGGCTATCGAAGCAAAAGAGGGCGTTGCTGTACAGCGTGAAAGCAAAACGCTTGCTACCATCACTTTCCAGAACTTCTTCCGTCTTTACAGAAAGCTTTCCGGTATGACAGGTACTGCCATGACGGAGGAAACCGAGTTTTCAGAGATATATAAGCTTGATGTTATAGAGATTCCTACCAATAAGCCCATTCAAAGAGTGGATTACCCCGATGTCATATTCAAGACTGAAAAAGGCAAATACATGGCTATGATAGAGGACATTATAGAGGCTAATCAGAAAGGTCAGCCTGTCCTTGTCGGCACTGTATCAATAGACAAGTCCGAGGCATTGAGTGCCCTGCTCAAAAAGAAAGGCATCAAGCACAATGTCCTCAATGCAAAGCTCCATGCAAAAGAAGCAGAAATTGTTGCACAGGCAGGTAAATTCGGTGCAGTCACGATTGCTACCAACATGGCAGGCCGTGGTACAGATATAAAGCTTGGCGGTAATGATGAATTCCTTGCGGTAGCCGATATGCGTAAGCAGGGCTTTGACGAGGAACTTATCAATGAAGCTACAGGCTATGCCGAAACAGATAATGAAGATATTATCAAAGCAAGGGAAACTTATAAAGCTCTCCTTGAAAAGTACAGACAGGAAATTGAAGTCGAGGCTGAAAAAGTGCGTAATGCAGGCGGTCTGTTCATCATGGGTACAGAAAGGCATGAATCAAGACGTATTGACAATCAGCTCAGAGGTCGTTCAGGTCGTCAGGGAGACCCCGGTGCAAGCCGTTTCTACCTTTCGGCAGAGGACAGCCTGTTAAGACTTTTTGCAGGCGACAGAATTGCTCAAATCATGGATAAAATGCCCGGTGAAGAAGATACTCCTCTTGAAAGCGTGCTTCTTTCCAAGACCATCGAGAGTGCTCAGGCAAAGGTTGAAGGCAGAAACTTCAATATTCGTAAGAGCGTGCTTGAATTTGATGATGTCATGAATCATCAGCGTGAGATTATTTATACCCAGCGTGACCAGGTGCTTGACGGTGAAAATCTCCGTGATACCATTATCGGCATGATAAAGGACACCGTTTCAGGCATTGTTGCAGAATATCTTCCCTATGAAGAAAAGGATAACTGGAACTTGAAAGGTCTGCGAGAGGCATTCAAGGGCTGGCTTGTCACAGATGATGACGATGAAACTGCCAACTTCACGGAAGAAGACCTTGATAACCTTGAAAAAGAATATATTATCAACTCTCTCACTGAAAAAGCTGTCAATGAGTATGAAGAGAATGAAAAGCTCATACCCGAAGAAACCATGCGTGAACTTGAAAGAGTTTATCTGCTCAAAAATGTGGATAACTACTGGATGGAACATATAGACGCTATGGAAGAACTCAAAAAAGGAATTCGTCTGCGTTCCTACGGTCAGCATGATCCGGTTGTTGAATACAGAATTGAAGGCTTTGATATGTTTGATGACATGATAAAATGTATCAGAGAAGATACGGTAAAGATTCTGATGGTAGTGCCGAAGCGTGTCAGCGAAAGACTGAAAGAGCAGGAAGAAATGGCTGCCAAACGTGATGAAATGCGTGACCTCGCCATAAAGAGAGCGGCAAGCGGACGTGCAAGAGCTGCTGCACTTGCTGCCCTTCAGGCTCAGAGAGCTGCACAGGCTGCTGAACAGAGTGAAACAATCACAACAGGCGTAACGATTGACGAAAACGGAGAACTGAGTGCAGAAGGCATTGTTACTCCGATTATTGCAGAGGACGAGCCTGAAACAAAACTTCCTGTAAAGAGTGCCGAAGAAATAGAAAAGGCTGAAAAGAAAAACTACTCTGAAGATGAGATTCAGAAAGCTGCGGGTAAATTCCTTGAGCGTGAGCAGGTTGCAAAACCCACTTATACCAATCTTGACGGAGAGGATACTCCCCGTACCGTCATCAAAAAGAGCAAGGTCGGCAGAAATGATCCCTGTCCGTGCGGCAGCGGCAAAAAATACAAAAATTGCTGCGGCAAAAATAAATAATCCCTATACAGGCGTTGTATAATAACTTTGACTATCACAGAAGGAGGTTTACGAAAAAATGGATCTGGTCGAAAAATTCAGTCTGGCTTTGTCTGATTCCCTTGACTATCTCATAGACAAAAACAGAAAAAAAGCTCAGCTGAACAGAATTGAAGCCGTTATCAAGAATGAAACGGAAATTCTTAACCGTGCCTATATCGCACTCGGCAAGCATTACTATAAAATGCTTGAAGGCAAGGCGGAAGAAACAGATGTTTCACAGATATGCGATGCCGTCAAGAGTGCAAAGCTCCGCCTTAAAAAAGCCAAAGCAAGATATGAGTATATCTTCAAATACGGCATTCCCACTCCCGGTATCAGAGATGATATTTCCGTTGCATCGTATCTTGATGACGACTACTACCCCGAAGAAAAAAAGTCTGCCAAAAAAACCGATACCGAAGATGAACAGGACATCACCATCGCCGTTCACAAAAAACCTTGAATTCAGAGTGGAGAGTGAAGAGTGAAGAGTGGAGCTGTTTTCTCAAAAAGTGTAAAATATAACCGCTCCACTCTCCACTCCCAACACTCCACACTCCATATGTCACCGCTGACCGTAAAATCAATTAGCAATGAGCAATGATTATGACGGCAGTAAATGACTTATCAAATTTTAAAAAAAATAATTCGCTGTATTTTAGATTGAAAACAGCAGGAGGTAATTTTTTATGAAAGCTATTACATCAAAAGAGAAAAAGGAGATTAAAAACCAATCTCCCAAAAATGCAAGAAATGCAAGAAGTGAAAGCATCTATGAACTTTCGGCACTCGGACTGCTTACCGCAATATGCTTTATCATGTGCTTTACGCCCATAGGCTATATCAAAACACCTGTTTTGAGTATCACTTTGATGACAGTACCGGTAATCATCTCCGCCACAGTGCTTAAGCCCCGTGATTCCGCTATTATAGGCGGTATCTTTGGAATTACCAGCTTTATACAGGCTGTTTCGGGAATGAGTGCATTGACGGGTGCCTTGTTTCAGTTGAATCCTTTCTTTACTTTCATTTTGTGCGTAGTACCGAGAGTGATGGAAGGCTGGCTCGGCGGTCTTATTTTTCAGGGCGTCAAGAAAATTGATAAAACTAATTTTATATCTTATGCAGTGGGAAGTCTTTCCGTGCCTCTGCTGAATACCCTTTTCTTTATGAGTGCATTGTTCATTCTTTTTTATAATTCTGAACCCATACAGAATATTGCAAGTGACAAGGGTGCAGACAACGTATTTGCCCTTTTTACTGCAATGGTAGGTGTGCAGGCACTCATTGAAGCGGGAATTTGTTTTGCAATAGGTACAGCTGTTTCTAAGGCTCTTGCGGTTGCACTGAAAAAAGTTAAAAAGTAATATGAAAAGCGGAATACTCAAAAAATGTTCCGCTTGATTTTTGGGGGAGAGTAAAATGGTACAAAGAATTTTTGAAAAATTTTCCGAAATGCCGTCTGTTGAGGCAATCGCTTTGGGCGGTTCAAGGGCGGGGGAAATTTTTGATGAAAAGTCGGATTATGACGTGTATATATACTGCACGGAAAATATTTCCGAAACGGAAAGGAAAAATATATTATCCGAATTCTGTTCTTACATGGAAATAGGAAATCATTTCTGGGAATATGAAGATAACTGCACTCTGAAAAACGGTATTGACATTGATATATTATACCGTGATTTGAATGATATATGTGAGGGCGTGGCAGATGTCGTTGAAAGATACAATGCACATAACGGCTATACTACGTGTATATGGCATAATCTGATAAATTCAAAAATCGTCTTCGACAGAAACGGCAGGCTCGCACAGGCTCAAAAAAGATTTTCTGTTGAATATCCCGAAAAGCTTAAAGAAAATATTATCAAAAGAAATATGGCACTTTTGTCCGAAAAAATGCCTGCCTATAAATTTCAAATAAAAAAAGCCGTTGAAAGAAATGATGTTGTAAGTATCAATCACAGGACTTCGGCTTTTATGGAATCGTATTTTGATATAATATTTGCATTGAATAAACTCACTCATACGGGTGAAAAAAGGCTTGTTCGCATTTGCAGGGAAAAATGCAAAATTTTACCTGATGATTTTGAGGAAAATATAAATCAGCTCTTTAAAGATTTGTTTAATGATAAAGATAAAATATGCGAAGATTTGGAGAAAATGATTTCTGAACTCAAAAAGATTATCGGGGTGGAAATATGAAAGATAGGATACTTTCTGTACTGAAAAATGCAGACGGCTATGTGTCGGGGGAGGATTTGAGCAAAAATCTCGGCATTACAAGGAGTGCAGTCTGGAAACATATTTCTCAGCTCAAAGAAGAGGGATATACTATTAATTCTGTCAGAAACAGGGGCTACAGACTTGAAAATGCGTTTGATATAATAGATGAAAAGGGAGTTTGTTTCAATGCCGAAACCGTCGGCAAAAAGCTGATAATTTTAAAAACCACGGATTCCACCAACAACGAATTGAAAAGGCTTGCAAGAATCAATATAGAAAGCGGTACAGTTGTGTGTGCGTACTCCCAGACGACAGGCAAAGGCAGATTTGGCAGACAATGGCAGTCTGACAACGGCGGATTGTATTTTTCTTTTATTCTCCGTGCAGACCTTCCGCCGAGTGACATCGCCTCTATCACGCTTTCGGCAGGATATGCCGTATGCCTCGCCATAAGAGAATACACCGGACTTGATGCCAAAATCAAGTGGCCGAATGATATTATCATAGAAAACAGAAAAGTCTGCGGAATACTGACAGAGATAGCTGCACAGAGTGACCGCATGGACTATCTTATCACGGGTATAGGAATCAATGTAAATAATGCCGTATTTCCTGAGGAAATACGGCACAAGGCAACATCTTTATTGATTGAAACGGGTAAAAATACGGATAAAACGGATTTTTTCCGAACCGTATTGGAATACCTTGATAAAATCATGACTTCATTTATGATAAGTGTTTCACTTGACGAAATGGAAAATTTCAAAAAACTGTGTGCCACTCTCGGAAGAAATGTTTCTGTACAGCGTGGTGAGAGGACTCTCACCGGAAAGGCTGTTGACATCACTCCTATGGGGGAACTTGTCATAGAAACAGAGAATCATGCAAAAGTCAATATTTCATCAGGTGAAGTTACTGTTCAGGGAATATACTGAGGTTACGACATAAGCAGTCCGGCGTTGATGAAATCGCCTAATTTTATATCCATGCTGTCAAAGCGTGCAAAATCCTCCGACAGCTTTTCAAATGAAGATATATTGATAACAGTGCCTTTGATAAGACCTGCATCTGTATAGCTTGCCGTCATGTAGCCGTACTGCTTTATGTTTTCATCTGTATATATCTCTTCAAGTTCAAAATATTCAACGGCATTTCTCAAAGTAAGGAGATTTGCCGCTTTTATTTTTTGTGCAGGTGAGGTATTTTTTTCGGGTATCCTGTCAGCAAATGAAAACTTTCCTACAGAGGAACTTCTTGTGACAGAACCCTTGCATACACACTCATACAGCGTTGTACAGGCATTTTCAAGCGGTACTTCAACCGAATCTTTCATAGAATTCTTTTCATATGCAGTCAGCACCCTGCTTACAACAGAAATCTGTTCAGCAAAGCTTTCATCTTCCCCATTTTTTCCCGAGCAGGCTGAAAGTGTCAGTAAAACCGCAAGCATACCGCATAATCCCCTGACATACGTTTTCATAAAAAAACACTCCCCCTGTTCCAAAAAAACGCTGTCATTCAATACATTCAAAGGGATTTCCAATCGTATCCGAATAGTCTTTCTCCGCCTCGTCAACGAGCAGACGGACTGACGGATTATGTATATCATCTTTCCTATCGACAATATATTCAAATGTATTCTTCAATGACAGATTTTCAACTATACTCAAAATCGTATCCATTATATCATATGAATTAAACTGTATGGCAGATACAAGATAATCCGAAACTTTATGTGAGATCTCTTCTTCAAGCGGTTCATAAGTATCCCACTGCCTGTATGCAAGCTCATAAAGTTCCTTCAATGCCGTTATACTTTTAGGCTTGCCCCCATATATTTCAAAAAATTGCCTGAAATAACCTGCAAGCTCCTTTGATTCAAGTGTATCTGAAAGTCCTCCGAAATCCAATGAGTCCAAGCCCCCCTTATAAAATGGAAATTTGAAAATGGAAAACGGAAAATGGAGTTTTACAGCTTTTCCGTTTTTCAATATTATTTTATCTTATTTTTCTGATTTTTTCAATAGCCCCAGTACAATTTATTCAAGTCCGTTTTTCTTTGCCCAGAGCTCCAGAGAGTCGGCACAGTATGAAAGCTTTTTCAGCGTGGCAATGACCTTTCGGAAGTCCTCACGCTCATATTCATCAATCCTGCCGTCTTCAAGTATCTGATAAATGGTATCATTCGCCTTGTTGAGAAAGTGCAGGGCTGACATCAGACGTACTGCAATTTCACTGAGGTCCTCATATATGAGAGTAGGGCTGTCCTGACCTATCGGACACTGCTTTGTACAGTAATAATTGCACAGCTCAGGGGCATCATATACCTTTGCCATCGAAACGACATCATCAGGACTCGGCACTTTGTCACCGCTCTCTATGCCCAAAAGCTTTGTACGCTCTATATAAACAAGGTCCTGTGCACTTTCACAGTTATTCAGTAAAGGCTGATTTCTTGCTGCTTTTTTTCGTGCTTTTCTGTAAATGTTATCTTCCATATGAAATATCCTCCGAAATTATAATGATTCCACATGATTATATCATAAATTATACATAATTTCAATTATCAAAGGGATATTTTTTCAGTAAAAAGGCAGACTTTTTTATCTCATACTTTCCTTTATGTAAAATACTCAAAAAATCCAAAATAAATTTGTACAGTATTTTTATAAAAAGTGCAGAAAATCATTGATTTATAAGTGAAAATTTAGTATAATTACACATATAATGTTTGTTAGTTGTCAGCCGACAGTAATCCTACAAAACAGCAGCCTGCGGTTTTTCCGAAACTTTTTTTAAATTTGCCTGTTCAGAATTATACCCTGTTCTTCTGTTTTTTGACTGACTGCTGATAAAAAATTTTTTGTTGAAATGGTATCAAAAATTCGACTTCATTTGTTGAAATGTACAAAAAATTGGATTTACCTATTGAAATTTCAGCAGAAATTTAGTATAGTTTATACAGTTAAATTATTTTCAGAGAGGAAATTTTTATGATGATTAAAGGACTTTCATGCTATTGTGAAATTCCCGAAAGGACGGTGGTATTTGATGCAGTGTAAAACGTGCGGAAGCGAATGGAAAACCAATGCAAGGGCAAGTCTTATCATAAAATGTCCGTTCTGCGGTGCAGAACTCGACAATCAGGAAGAAGACAGACTGACCTTTGACAATGCCAAAGAAGCTCTCAGATATATCATTAAAAATTATGGTCTTGAAATCATGATGGACGGTCTGCAGCTTCGCTCATTGCTTGATGAGTACATTCCCGACCTTAAACAGGAAAGAAAAGTATTTCTTGATGCTTATGAACAGGGTGTCTGCAACGCTCTCTATATGGCTCACGACGAACCCGAAATTGATAAGTGCATTGCGATACTCCAGTCAATAAAGGTACTCACTCAGGATGCCTGTATGGCTGAAAAATGGGCTTGCTATGTAGTGGAAACCCTTGTTTATGCACTTAACTGGAATGTGCCTATGTTCGGCATCACCCCCAATATTCATATGTATCAAATCCCCGAAAATGTCAGGGAAAATGGTGACCAGACCAATAAAGTATTTATAGAGTCTTCGGGAGATGTTCTCGATGGCAGCGATGAAGAGGGCAGTCGCAATCTGCCGCCCGAAAAATCTCAGCTCCCCGAAACTTCGTCAGCTACTCCCAGACCTGCTGTATTTGACTTCTTCTCAGGAAGTCCTCCTGTAGAAAGTGCTCCTGCCGAAGAGGAAAAAACGGAACCGCAAACAGAATCCCCTGCTCCCGACCTTACGGCTGAAACTAAAGAAGAAGAAAAGAATGAGCAGAAAATAGAACCTCCTGTATTCGACTTCACAGGCGAATCGGATGAAGAAGAAAAGAATGAGCCAAAAATAGAACCTCCTGTATTCGACTTCACAGGCGAATCGGATGAAGAAGAAAAGAATGAGCCAAAAATAGAACCTCCTGTATTTGACTTCACAGGTGAAACCGAGGAAGAAGAAAAGAGCGAGCAGAAGATAGAACCTCCTGTATTTGACTTCACAGGCGAAACCGAGGAAGA
>DBXL01000199.1:55912-56062 GCA_002309275.1 Ruminococcaceae bacterium UBA1213
TCCTGTATTCGACTTCACAGGCGAAGCCAAGGAAGAAGAAAAGAAAGAACAGAAAACAGAGCCTGAAAAGCCTGTTACTCCTCCGAATATGTGGGGACAAATGCCACAGGGCACGGATCCCTCTCAACAGCCGCAAATGCCTTGGGGATA
>DBXL01000134.1:0-160 GCA_002309275.1 Ruminococcaceae bacterium UBA1213
GTACTCAAAACGCATGGAAGTGCAAAGGCTGACGCTGTCGTTACTGCCATAAAGTCTGTCATAGACTTCACTAATACAGATGTTATCGGCAAAATTGAACAAAATATCACTGCCATGAAGAAAAAAGGTGAATCTGAACAATGAAAGAACTTGAAAAAAA
>DBXL01000134.1:219-3348 GCA_002309275.1 Ruminococcaceae bacterium UBA1213
GAAGCCAAACACGGCACGAAAAGCAATGAACGACTTGAATTTCTGGGTGACGCTGTTTTAAGCATGGTCGTTTCCGACTATATCTACAAAAATTGCCCCAATCTGCCCGAAGGCGACTTGTCCAAATTAAGAGCGTCCCTTGTATGCGAAAAAAGCCTTTGCAGATTTTCAAAATCTCTGGGTGTCGGCAGATGCCTCAAACTCAGCCGTGGCGAACATAATTTAAAAGGCAATGAACGTCCCTCTATCCTTGCAGATGCCTTTGAAGCAATTATTGCTTCCATATACCTTGACGGCGGTATGGAACAGGCAAGAAAATTTATTCTTTCATTTGTTGAACCTGAAATAAAAAATCCAAAGCCAAAGGCTTTCAAAGATTACAAAACTACCCTGCAGGAAATTATCCAGAAAAATCCCGAAGAACGTCTTACATACGTTCTTACGGGTGAGCAAGGTCCTGACCATGACAAACACTTTTTTGTTGAAGTCCACCTCAACAGCAATGTCATCGGCAGAGGCGGCGGCAGAAGTAAAAAAGAAGCTGAACAGCAGGCGGCAAGAGAAGCACTGGAGTTGATGGGATATTGAAACACTCAAATATAAGTATATTTGTACCGCATAACGGCTGTCCGAATGCCTGCACTTTCTGCAATCAGCGTGAAATTACAGGACAGTCTTATCAGCCTGTTCCGCAGGATGTAATCAATGCCGTGAATATCGCAAGGCAATATTCCGATACAAAAAATACGGAAATTGCCTTTTTCGGCGGCAGCTTTACAGCTATCCCCCGTGACTATATGCTTTCACTTCTTGAGGCTGCTTATCCTTTTGTAAAAAGCGGTGAATTCTACGGTATCCGCCTTTCTACAAGACCTGACTGCATTAATGAAGAAATTCTTGACATTTTAAAATCTCATGGCGTGACGGCTATTGAACTCGGTACACAAAGTATGTGTGATGACGTTCTCACGGCTAACAAAAGAGGTCACTCTGCCCTTGACAGTGTAAATGCCTCTCTGCTCATCAAAAAATACGGCTTTTCGCTTGGCTTGCAGATGATGACAGGCTTATATAAAAGCTCTGATGAAAAGGATATTTACACCGCTCATAAAATAGCCGATTTACAGCCCGATACCGTGAGAATTTATCCTACAATAGTCATGCGTGGAACGGAACTTGCACAACTCTATCAAAACGGCTTATATATCCCTCAAACGCTTGAAACAGCCGTTCCCCTGTGTGCAGAACTTCTGCAATTTTTTGAAGAAAAACATATCAATGTAATCCGTCTTGGCTTGCACGACAGTGACAGTCTTAAACAAAATATGCTTGCAGGGGCTTATCACCCTGCTTTCCGTGAACTCTGCGAAAGCGAAATTCTCTTTCAAAATACCCTCTCCCTCCTCAAGAGTCACGGCATTTCAAGCGGTACTGTTGAATTTTCCGTCAATCCCAAATCTATTTCCAGATTTATCGGTCAGAAAAAATGCAATCTTCAAAAGCTTACAGACATGGGTATTACTCCCGTTATCCGTCAGAATAACAAACTTTCAAAATATGAATGTGAAATTAGGAATGAGAAATAAATGTGCCATTCCAAATAATTATGCATTATGAATTATGAATTATTAAAAGGGTGAGTGTGTGAAACTTAAAGGACTTGAAGTTCAGGGATTTAAGACTTTTCCCGATAAAACAAAACTTGACTTTACAAACGGTATTACCGCTGTTGTCGGTCCTAACGGCAGCGGTAAAAGTAATATTAGTGACGCTATCCGCTGGGTACTTGGTGAGCAGTCTGCAAAGGCTTTGAGATGCTCTAAAATGGAAGATGTCATTTTCAATGGCACTCAGCAGCGTAAAAAAACAGGCTATGCACAAGTGACTTTATCCATTGACAATACAGACAGGACTCTGCAATTTGACGGTGATGAAGTTGCCGTGACAAGACGCTTTTACCGTTCAGGCAACAGTGAATATCTTATCAATAATACCGCTGTGCGTTTACAGGATATTCACGAACTTTTTATGGATACAGGTCTTGGTCGTGACGGCTATTCATTGATAGGTCAGGGTAAAATTGATTCTATCGTATCCTCCAAAAGCGAGGACAGACGTGAAATTTTTGAAGAAGCGGCAGGAATTTCCCGTTTCAGATACAAAAAGGCTGACGCTGAAAAACGCCTTGACAAAGCAGAAGATAATCTTGTCCGCCTGCGTGACATCATGTCGGAACTNNGAATCACGTGTAGAACCTCTGCGTGTGCAGTCCGAAAAGGCAAAAGCCTATCTTCAGTATGCAGAGGAAAAACGTGGTCTTGAAATCGCTTTATGGCTCAGAACGCTTGAAAAGTCTGCACAGCAGGTGCGTGAACAGGAAGATAAAATTTCTGTCGCCAAAACGCAATACAATGCTATTGAAAAGGCTCTTGAAAATATTCAATCTCAAAGTGAGAATATTTTCACCAAACAAAGCGACTGCAATTCAAAAGCGGATGAACTCCGTGAAAAAATCTCTGAATGCGATAACCTCTATTCAGAAAAATCTTCGAAAACATCTGTTTTGAAAAATGATATTCTCCACAATCAGCAAAATCAAGAACGCATAAAGTCAGATATTCTCTCTGCACAGGAAAGCGAAAAATTCATTGCAGACGAAATTGCACAAAAACAGAAAAATATTTCTCAAAGTGAAAAATCCCTTTCCGTAAAAAAAGCGGAACTCAGTATCTATACGAAATCGCTTGATTCACTCAAAAATGAGGAAAACAAAACTTCTGCACAGCTTGACGCTGTCAATGCGGAACTTTCCAAACTTTCCGAAAACTCCGCCAATGCAAGAATTTCCTATATGACCGCTTCATCTTCCATAAGCGAAATTACTACCAGAATGGAAACTGTGGAAAATACCGTGAAAGCCCGTTCTTCCCAAAAATCCACTCTGAAAAATATTATTTCCGACTATGAAAAAATGCTTTCGGAGTGTGTGGAAAATATAAACGAACTCTCAAATAAAATAACCGAAAGTGAAAATGCCCTTAACTCCCAAAAGGCTGACTGTGACAGGCTTAAAGCTGATTCCGACAGCCTTTCCCTTGACAGTGAACAGCTTTTCAGAAAAGCCAAAAT
>DBXL01000134.1:3383-3619 GCA_002309275.1 Ruminococcaceae bacterium UBA1213
AGTGTCAAAATTATCCTGCGTGAAGCACAAAAAGGCACTCTCTACGGCATACACGGGGCTGTTTCAAGAGTTATAAAAACCTCCCCCGAATACAATACCGCCATTGAAATCGCTCTGGGAGCAGCTATGCAGAATGTCGTTGTGTCAGATGAAAATTCTGCCAAAACCGCTATTGCTTATCTGAAAAAAATTAACGGCGGGCGTGCGACTTCCCTGCCGATAAATATTATACAGCC
>DBXL01000040.1 GCA_002309275.1 Ruminococcaceae bacterium UBA1213
ATAGGTAGATGCGGTCATATCTGCAATGCAAGCTATGCGGTAAGTTCCGAAAGCAGAGGAAAACATATAGGTGAAAAGCTGGTGCTTGACTGCATTATGCAGGCGAGAAATATCGGTTTCAAAATATTGCAGTTCAATGCAGTCGTTGAAAGCAATATCCATGCAAGACACTTGTATGAAAGAACAGGCTTTAAGCAGTTGGGAACGATTCCAAACGGATTCCGCATGAAAGACGGCAGTTATGCAAATATATGCCCGTATTTTATAGAATTATAAAAATTTTTGGAAAGGACGTATTGTTATGAAAGAAAAAAGATTCAGACGCCGTACAGCATTGGCGGCAGCAATTTTGGGAACATCGTTGAGTCTGACAGGTTTCAGTTGTGTAAGACCGCTTCCGTTTAACCCGTCAAGCGAGATACCCGAAGATGTGTATGGACCTCCCGTATTTGAGAACAGTTTTAAGCCGGAGGAGGAAAGCCCCGAGTCTGTATATGGACCTCCTGTATTTGAGGAGAGCGAAGAGCCCGAAGAAAGCTTTGAGCCGGGGGAGGAAATTCCCGAGCCTGTATATGGACCTCCTGTATTTGAGGAGAGCGAGGAGCCCGAAGAAACCTATGATCCGTCGGAAGAAAGACCTGTTATGGTATATGGTCCGCCCGATATGATGGGATATAACAGACGGGGGTAAATAAATGGACACGCTTACAAAGATTTCGCAGTTGACAGAGTTGGCGAAATATAAGGAACAGTTAAGAAAAGAACCGCAGTTAAGGTTTTTATTCTTAGAGCTTACCATGAACTGCAATGAAAGATGTCTGCATTGCGGAAGCTATTGCGGAGATGTCAAGTCTGTGGAAATGCCCGTAGAGAAATATTATGAACTGCTTGACAAGGTAAAGAGAGATTTTTCACCCCTGCCTATGCTGTGCATTACGGGCGGAGAGCCGTTGTTACGCAAGGAATTTTTTGATATCATGTCGTATGCGAACAAGCTTGGCTTTAATTGGGGCATGACAAGCAATGGAACGCTGATTACAGATGAAGTTGCGAAACGTCTTGAAGAAACGGGAATGAAAACAATCTCCATCAGCATTGACGGTCTGGAAGATACCCATGACGCTTTCCGCAGGACAAAGGGCGGTTTCAAAAAGGCTGTCGAGGGAATCAAAAATCTGCTGAAATACAATTTCAGGGAAGTTCAGGCTACTACGGTTGTTACCAAGAAAAACATCAATGAATTGGATTCCCTGTTTGAACTCATGCAGGACTTAGACGTTGATTCATGGCGAGTTATCAACCTTGAGCCGATAGGCAGGGCACTTTCTCTTGACGGCTATATGCTGGATAAAGAGGACTATATCAGAATGTTTGATTTTATCCGCACAAAGAGAGAACAAGGCTATCCGCTTTCATACGGCTGTACACATTATCTGGGCTTGGAATATGAAAAAGCGGTTCGTGACTGGTATTTCATTTGCAGTGCAGGTGTATATACGGCAAGCATTATGGCAAACGGTGATATAGGTGCCTGTCTTGATATTGAAAGACGAAGTGAAACAATAGAGGGCAATATTCTTAAAGATGATTTCACAGATGTCTGGAAAAATGGTTTTAAAATATTCCGCACGCCTCTTTATGAGAAAAACGAAAAATGTAATCATTGTGATTCAAANNTATTTTTGTCTTGGCGGTTCGTATCACAGTTGGGATTATACCAATAATAAACCGCTTGTATGCTTTAAAGATGTAATTTTCCAATAATAAAAACCCACAGCTTTTTAAAGGGCTGTGGGTTTGTTTATTTTTTTCTGTTGAGTAGATTAACGATAGAGTCACAAATGAGTATGCACAGAAGTGAAACGGCAATAACCGTAAATACATACAGTCCCATATAGAAGAAGTAGCCAAGACCGAGATTTGATTTCACGAGAGCCTGACGCACAAATATCTGAGTGAGATATATGGGGAAACTTAGTTTTCCAAGAAACAGGACAAATTTGTTATTAAGAAAAGAGAGGCTGGATTTTTGTGAAAATGAGATAGTCACGGCAAATGCGAGCATGATTACAATGGAAAGCTCCGAAACAGAGCCTAAACTTTTATTGGCGTAGAGAATGACTAAAGTATAAAGTGTCAATTCCGTGATAATGAGAGCAGGTTTAGGAAATTTTTCAATAACGCCTTTTTCGGAAACGGCAAAGCATACACAGCCGAGAGAAATTTCAGCCAATGCACGCAAAAATCCCGAATTAAAAATACCTATCCAAGCCCCGACAGCATTCAGATTTCCGTAAGAATGGAAAAGGAGTGCCAATGTGAAAAAGGCAAGTGCAGGAGCTATGTATCTGAGGAATATATCCCTGAATTTTATGATTATCGGAGTGAGTACAAACATAGCGATAAGCATAGCGGAAATATACCATTCATGCCCTAAAAGTGACATTTTGCTGACACCGTTTATTTGTATCATAAAGAAATCAGGAATGGAATTTGCCAGTTCAAAGGCGATATTTGAGATATTCCATTGAGAAATGATGGAAGCAGTTATGAATGTGCATACGAACGTAAAAAAATGATACGGCAGAAAAGACTTGTATTTTCTCCACATGAATTGAACGGAATCAGCAGGCAGAGTTTCTTTATTATAGGGGATTTTTGCAAGCGACTTTGCAAACAAAAATCCCGATACAATAAAGAAGAATTCTACACCGATATAGCCTTTATTAAAAAGTTCATTGTCAAATTTGACAGCGTTGCCGAAGTGATAGATAATGACAACAATAGAGAAAATGAATTTGAACAAATCTACTTTGCCGTTGCGGGCAGTCTTGCTCAATTTGCCATCTCCTTACAGCATAGCAGAAAGACGTTTATTGACTTCAACAAGGAAAGTTTCAGTATCAACTTTAGTTTTGTTTTCGAGGGAGGAGAGCAGAGCGAGGTCGCCTGTCATAATGCCGTCTTCGATAGTGGCAAGGGTGGCCTTTTCGAGTTTGTCGGCGAAATTGCAGAGTTCAGGGATATTGTCAAGTTCGCCACGTTTTCTCAAAGCACCTGTCCATGCAAAGAGCGTTGCAACGGAGTTTGTAGAAGTTGTTTCGCCCTTGAGATGTTTATAATAGTGACGCTGAACCGTACCATGAGCAGCTTCATATTCATAAATGCCGTCAGGAGATACCAACACGGAAGTCATCATAGCGAGAGAGCCGAAAGCAGTAGCAACCATATCGGACATAACATCACCGTCATAGTTTTTACAAGCCCAGATATAACCGCCGTCGGAACGGATAACTCTTGCAACAGCGTCATCAATGAGAGTATAGAAGAAAGTAATGCCTGCATGGGCAAATTTATCTTTGTATTCATTTTCAAAGATTTCGTTGAAAATATCTTTGAAACGGTGGTCATATTTTTTGGAGATAGTGTCTTTTGTAGCAAACCAGAGGTCCTGTTTTTTATCGAGGGCAAAGTTGAAGCAGGCTCTTGCAAAACTTGCAATACTCTTGTCAATATTGTGTAAGCCCTGAATAATACCGTCAGTTGCGAAGTCATGGATAAGCTGACGAGTTTCATTTCCGTTTTCATCAGTGACAACGAGTTCTGCTTTAGAACCGCCTTTTACAACCATTTCCGTATTTTTGTAAACATCACCATAAGCGTGACGGGCAATCGTAATAGGCTTAGTCCATGTAGGAATATAGGGAGTAATGCCTTTAACGACAATAGGAGTTCTGAAAACCGTACCGTCAAGGATAGCTCTGATAGTGCCGTTAGGGGATTTCCACATCTGAGAGAGATTGTATTCTTTGACACGCTCTGCATTGGGAGTGATAGTAGCACACTTTACGGCAACACCGTATTTTTTGGTAGCTTCAGCGGAATCAACTGTAACCTGGTCTTTTGTTTTTTCACGGTTTTCAAGACCTAAATCATAGTATTCNNGTTTTCAAGTCAACGTAGGGGAGAATGAGAATATCTTTAATCATTTTCCAGATAATTCTCGTCATTTCATCTCCGTCCATTTCAACGAGGGGAGTGGACATTTTAATTTTTTCCATAGATTTCAAACCCTTTCTTTCTATAAGAGTGGAGTGTCTGTAAGAGTGGAGTGTTGGGAGTGGAGAGTGGAGCATATATTGACAGCTTCACTCTTCACTCTCCACTCTTCACACTCAATTCAGTTTTGTGTAGTCGAGAAGTCCGCCTGCAAGGATAATATCTCTTGTACGACCGGAAAGCTCGCATTTTACGGGGATTTCCTTGCCGTTGGAATTGTTGATGATAACAAGGTCATCTTTGCCGTCTGCGATAAGCTGACGTACATTCGGAATAGAGAGGCTGTCGCCCTCGCTGATACTGTCGTAATCGCTTTCGTTAACGAATGTAAGAGGAAGAATGCCAGCATTGATGAGGTTAGCACGATGGATACGGGCAAAGGATTTTACGACAACAGCTTTTACACCGAGATAGAGAGGTGCAAGAGCGGCGTGTTCACGGGAAGAGCCCTGACCGTAGTTGATACCGCCGACAATAATGCTGTTTCCAAGCTGTTTTGCACGGCTGGGGAAATCTTTATCGCATACTGTGAAACAGTGTTCAGAAATAGCAGGGATATTGGAACGCAAAGGAAGAATTTTTGCACCTGCGGGCATGATATGGTCTGTTGTAATGTTGTCGCCTACTTTGAGAGAGCAGGGAACAGTGATATTTTCCTGTAAAGGAGCGGTTGCGGGATAAGGCTTAATATTAGGACCTCTGAGAACTTCCACGCTGTCCATTTCCTCAACGGGAGCAGGAGCAATAACCATGTTGTCGTTGAAGTCGAACTTTTCGGGGAGAGGAATATCAACAGCGTCGCCGAGAGTTCTTGGATCGGTGAAAACGCCTGTCAAAGCAGAGGCAGCGGCAGTTTCGGGGCTTACGAGATAAATTTGACCATCACGAGTGCCGGAACGACCTTCAAAGTTACGGTTGAAAGTTCTGAGAGAAATGCCCTTTGAATTAGGTGACTGTCCCATGCCAATACATGGACCGCAGGCACATTCCAGAATTCTTGCACCAGCTTCAATAATATCTGCTAAAGCACCGTTTTTGGCAAGCATATTGTAAACCTGTTTAGAGCCGGGAGCAATCGCAAGGCTGACATTGGGAGCAACCGTTTTGCCTTTAAGGATAGCGGCAACCCTCATTAAATCAAGATAAGAAGAGTTTGTGCAGGAGCCAATGCATACCTGGTCTATCTGCTGAGGACCGATTTCCTCGATAGTTTTAACATTGTCGGGGCTGTGGGGGCAAGCTGCCATAGGAACGAGTTTAGAGAGGTCTATATTGATAACTTCATCATAAACAGCGTCAGCGTCAGGTGAGAGTTCAATCCAGTCTTCTTCACGACCTTGAGCCGCCATGAAAGACTTTGTGATTTCGTCAGAGGGGAATACAGAAGTAGTTGCACCGAGTTCAGCACCCATGTTGGTGATAGTGGCTCTTTCGGGAACTGTGAGAGTTTTCACACCGTCACCGCCGTATTCGATAATTTTACCGACACCGCCTTTAACGGTCATAATACGAAGAACTTCAAGAATAATATCTTTAGCGGAAACCCACGGCTGTAATTTGCCTGTGAGGTTGACACGCACCATTTTGGGCATAGAGATGTAGTAAGCACCGCCGCCCATAGCAACCGCAACATCAAGACCGCCTGCACCGATAGCAAGCATACCGATACCGCCGCCTGTAGGGGTATGGCTGTCAGAGCCTATGAGAGTTTTGCCGGGTTTGCCGAATCTTTCAAGATGTACCTGATGACAGATACCATTGCCGGGACGGGAGAAATAAATGCCGTGTTTTTTGCAGACGGACTGTATAAATCTGTGGTCATCGGCATTTTCAAAGCCTGTCTGAAGAGTGTTGTGGTCGATGTAGGCAACGCTTTTTTCAGTTTTGACTCTGGGAACGCCGATAGCCTCAAATTCAAGATAAGCCATTGTACCGGTAGCATCCTGAGTCAAAGTCTGGTCAATTTTAAGACCTACTTCCGAGCCGACGGTCATTTCACCGCTTAATAAATGATTTTTGATAATTTTCTGAGCGATAGTATAGCCCATAATCAATTTCCTCCTTTAATAGAAATACAATACTATTATCCGTCAAAACGGAGATTTTGTCAATAATTTTATTCAAGAAAAAACGAAGTATCACAAAGATACTCCGCTGATACAGTTATCATATAAAAATTGTTTAATAGGAAGTTTGTTTTGCGATTCATAAAAGCCGACAAGGAGCTGATAGAATTGAGAGTGAAATTTAATAGGAACGGAGAAAATGCCCAAGCCGTTTTGTATCATCACTTTGTTTGTCATGAGAGTGGCAAGTCTTTTATTGCCGTCATAGAAAAACTGTCCTCTTGTGAAAAAAAGGAAAGTTTCAAGAGCCATGTCCATAGGATTTGGAATTTTTAAAAGTTCATTCAGGTCATGGGAAATTTTATTTTCGTCAGGCAGTTCAGGTATCCAGTCAGTACCTCCTATATGCACATCATGGAGTCTTACAGAGCCTGCATTTATTACAGTAAATTTTCCTAAATTAAGATGAAGTTTTTTTATAAATGGCAGGTCAACGGGATTTTCGATATTATCAAGAAGAAATTGCCAAGCGTGCTTGAGGTCGTTCACGGCATTGATTTCGTCTATGGTATATCCTGCAACAGACATTCCCTCGCATATTACTTGTGTATCGGGGTATGTGACGGCGATTCCCTCAAGATTGGCACTTTTCCAAATGGAGTCGATAATATTTCTTTTAGCCCAAAGAATATTGTCATTCAGGGACATATTATATTTTGGTTGAAAGAGGGTTGCAGACATAAAAACATCTCCTTTTGCTATAAATATAAAGTTTTTTATTAGATTTGTCAATAAGTAAAATGATTTATTGCGATACGATAAATTTTTATTGACAAATGGAATGGGGGAGTGTATAATATTGCAAAATGAATACTTGAAATATTGTGCAGGATTGTTTATAATTGAGTAAAAGGAGATGATAAAATGTTTAAGAGAAGAAAGGCTGTCATAAGAGTAGTAAGTATCATATTGTGCATAATGATGGTGCTGGGCGTATTTTCCATATTGATGTACAGTATAGGTGGATTTCAGTGATAAAAGGAGTTGAACAGCATGGAAGAATTTGTACTTCAGACACATGGACTGTCAAAGAGATTTGGCAGAAAGCTTGTTGTGAATGACTTGGATTTGAACATAAGAAAAGGCGATATATACGGATTTATAGGACCAAACGGTGCAGGCAAGACTACTGTAATGAAAGTGATATTGGGACTTTTGTTTGCAACGGCAGGAAGTGTAAGCCTTTTTGGAGAGCCGCAAAATATAAAGAATTTAAGGAGAGTAGGCTCACTCATAGAGTCGCCGGGACTGTATGGAAACTGCACAGCATTTGAAAATATGAAAAGGTTTTCAATTCTCGCCGGAGGCACGGATTTAGAAATACATCAGATACTTGAATTGGTTGGACTGAAAGAAGCAACTTATAAGAAAGTGAGGACTTTTTCTCTTGGCATGAAGCAGAGATTGGGAATTGCCATAGCCCTTTTGGGAAATCCCGAATTGATGGTGCTTGACGAGCCTGTAAACGGACTTGATCCAATGGGAATGAAAGATGTCAGGGATATAATTTTGAGAATCAATCAGGAAAGAGGAGTGACATTTTTTATATCGAGTCACCTTTTGGGAGAGCTGGAGAAAATTTCGACAGTGTATGGAATCATACGTTATGGAGTTCTGACGGAGGAGATAACGGCAGAGGCTCTTGCGGAAAAGTGCGGAAAAAGTATTATATTGCGTTGCAATGACGTACAGAGGGCGGCACAGATAGTTACAGAAGAAATGCAGATACCGCAGGTACTTATCAATGAAGCAGAGGGAAAATTGAATATAGCGGCTGAAATTTCACGTTCGGCAGAGATAAATACAAAGCTTGTAAAAGCGGGGCTTGAAGTATCGGAGCTTGGCATTATAAGTACAAGCTATGAAGATTATTTCCTGCAAAAAATGGGACCTGTGAATGTGTGAGGTGATATAAATGGGAAATATGTTAAAGTTTGAGTGCAGGCGACTGTTCAAAAAGCCGAGTTTTTATGTATGTCTTGGATTGTGTGCCGCATTTATCATTCTTAATATTGTGGTAATGAGAATAGCTTTTAATGAAACATTGAGATATTATGATAGCATGAGTAATTTTAAGGAGAGATTTGCAGAGGATTTTTCACCGCATATGCTTGTTTTGAATAATGTGGGAGTAAGTATGATGTCAACTATCATGGCGATATTCATGGGCATATTTGTATGTGAGGACAGAGT
>DBXL01000172.1:0-816 GCA_002309275.1 Ruminococcaceae bacterium UBA1213
TATAATGTCAACAGATGCTGTTTTATCTCATTTTATAATAAAATAATATTTTGAGGAATCAGGTGATCATATGCCGGCAACTAATGAATATATCGAAAAAATAAAAGGTGTTCTTCAGAATAAAAAGAATGCGGATGTATATATACTGAATGACAAATTGACTTTATCTGTTTTTACGGTGCTTGAGAAAAGCCTAAAAAATGTAAGGCATATTTATCTTATTATCAGGGGAAATCAGCAGCTCCCACGAGATGAAGTTACAAGGGAATTTGAAATGAATCCAAATGATACCCTTTACAACGAGTATGACATAGTTGAGAAAAACGAACTGACACATTTTGCAAAAGCAAAAACGATGCATGACTTTATATTGAAGAATGTAGAAATCCGCAGACTTACCTCTCGTGCGAATGTTGGATTCAATATTTTGATAATAGATGATGATTTTATGCTCACCGGTACAACTTCTCTCGAATTGAACGACCGCAGATCAGAACAAAGAATCAATTTCAATTCAGTGATAAGCGGAGATATGGATAAATCACAGATTCTCAGATTCAAAAACGAATTTGAACGAATATGGTTATCAGAACAGATAACATATGATTTCAAAGAGGAACTGTTAAACAGCCTGGCTTACGTCTATAAAGAGCATAGTCCGGAATTTGCATATTATTTTACATTAAATCAGCTCTATGGTGATAAAATAGATGAATCAGTGCAAAGATTTGAAAGAGATAACGCAGGCTTCAAAGACAGTGTTATCTGGAATATGCTTTTTGATTTTCAAAAAGAGGCTGTTCGTTACGCTATTGA
>DBXL01000172.1:946-4365 GCA_002309275.1 Ruminococcaceae bacterium UBA1213
TATCGAGATAATGATTATGAGGATAATCCTCTTGCAGATGATGTTATTAAGTATAAAGTAATGTGTCATACGGATTTATCAAGGTATTCAGGAACATCAAAAAGCGGATATGACCTTGCAAGATTTGATTGGAGCAGATTTGATCTTATTGTTATTGATGAATCGCATAATTTCAGAAATCGGACAGAGAAGGAAGAAAGTGAAACCCGATATCAGCGATTACTTGAAACCGTTGTTAAAAAGAAAACACATACAAAAGTTTTGCTGCTTTCCGCTACACCTGTTAACAACAGCCTTACGGATTTGAAAAACCAAATCACATTGATAACAGGAGATCATGATGATGCTTATTCAAAAGAAGGTATTGAAAGTGTAGCTCAAACATTAAGAAAAGCATCTGTTGTTTTTAACGCTTGGGAAAAACAAGGCTATGCGAGTAAAGAAGAACTTTATGACTCTTTACCCAAAGACTTTTTTGATTTGCTTGAACTGCTTACAATAAGCCGCAGCCGTAAACATATTACCAATTATTATAAAAGCGAGAATATTGGTACTTTTCCAATAAAGCTGCCTGTCAGTACATATAATCCAAATATTGATACACAGCGAGAACTGCTTAATTTCAAGGAAACTTTACTTACTCTTGAAGATCTGCAGCTTGCGGCATACACTCCGATGAAGTATATCAAGCGTGAGTATCGGGAAATGTATCAACGGATGTATCAGACCATACATAAAGGAAAAGTAGTATTTACGCAGGAAGGACGAGAATATACAACAAAAATACTGCAGTTATTTAATCTGTTCAAGCGTTTGGAAAGTTCTGTCTATGCTTTCCTTCAAACTTTGAACCGACAGTGTGAGCGTATCAATAATTATATCTTTCTTCTCAAAGGAAATGGTACAGAGCTGTCTGACGAGGTATTTTCTGATGATGAAGAAACTTCCTTGGATTACAAATTGGATATAAAAGTTGCTCACCTTGATAAAGAGGCATATTTGAATGACTTGATTTTCGATAAAGTTATCATAGAAAGACTTATCGATCAGGCAGAAAAGATACTTGCTCATGGACGAGATGAAAAACTTATTCAATTAAAGAAAATAATCAAAGATAAAACAGAAAATACACCTTTTAATGCAGGAAACAGAAAGATTCTTATTTTTTCGGCTTTTGCGGATACTGCAAAATATCTGTATGAAGCTGTATCGGGTGAATTGTTGTCAAGAGGATATTATACAGGTATGGTAAGCGGCTCTGACAAACCTCATACCACTATTCCTCAAAACTTGAAGCCTGTGCAAAAAGGCGGAAGAAAAGTGGATTTTGATTTCAATAAAGTTCTTACTTATTTTTCTCCCATTTCAAAAAATGCCAATATTCCGGAGGACAGACAAATTACTGTACTGATTGGCACGGATTGTATCTCGGAAGGACAAAACCTGCAGGACTGCGATACTGTTATCAATTATGATATTCAATGGAATCCGGTACACCTTATTCAGCGTTTCGGACGAATTGACCGTATCGGCAGCAGAAATACACAAATCAAACTTATCAATTTCTTTCCGCCAATGGACTTGAATGAATATCTCGGTCTTGAAAGCCGTGTAAAAAAGAAAATGATACAGTCCAATATCGTTTCCACAGGTGATGACAACTTATTGAACCCTGAAATGAATGACCTGAGTTTCCGCACAAAACAAATGGAAAAACTCCGAAATGAAGTCATTGATATTGATGATGCAAGCGATACGATTTCTATTACAGATTTGAACATGAATCAGTATATCTACGAATTATCGCAGTTTATGCGTTCACATAAGGAATTGTCGCAAGTTCCGAGAGGTATCTGCTCCGTTGCCAAAGCCAATGAATTGGGTATCAATCAGAACGGTGTGTTATTCTGTTTCAAGTATAAAAACAACGAGGAAAAACCAAATTCAGACAGTTCTCTTTTTCCCTACTATCTTTCATTTGTTTCCGATGAAGGCGAGGTTGTCTATAAAAGTACACAGGCTCGTGAACTTCTCAAACGATTCAGGGGACTATGTTACAAAAAGAATACTGTCAATCAGGAACTTGTGAGAGCTTTTCTGAAAGAAACTCATAATACAAATGATATGAGCCGATATTCTGCATTGCTTAACAAAGTTGTCGGCTCCATTCAGAAAGTGGAGGAGGACAATGCAGGATTCACGCTGTTTGATTTCGGTGGCTTCAAGAATGATTTTGCCGATAAAACAAGCGATGATTTTGAGCTTGTATCTTTCATAATTGTTCGTAAGGAGGAATAATGTGCTTTCATTACCCGAAAAATTCAAAAAAGAAGCCAATATCTCAAAGGTCACCTTTGTAAGAGGCGGAAATCTGACGGGGGCTGATAAAAAGCGTTTTGAAACTTCCGTGAAAGACATTCGGCTGACTTATCAGATTGAAGGCTTTGACATACCAAATTTAGTGAACGAAGATTATAATTGTCAGGTAATAATGTTTCTGAAAATCACGCTGACGGAATTGAAACAAGCTGCCTATGTTTCGTCTGTCGTACAGAAATGTATCAATCCGCTTTGTGTGATAGAATTTACGGACGGAGCAGAGGAACAATACAGTTTTGCAGACAAAAGACTGAACAGGCAAAACAAAAAAGAAATCGTCATAGAAAATGAATACCTTTCATGTGGCTTTCCGCTGGAATTTCAGAACGATATCAAAACGCTGTTTGCCCTTTATATCGACTATGAAACCATTCTCAACCGCAGCAATAAACACGCTTTCTATATCGAGATGATGACAAAAGCATTTCTTGTGAGCAATCAGGGGTTGTTTTCGGGGGAGGATAAGCTGATTGACAATAAAAAGCTCTGGTATGACGAAGAAAAGGCAAAACAAATATTTCCCCTGCTGAAACAACTGAAAGCTGTAAAGCTGTCAGCCGCAAAAGCAAGGACTATTTCGGAAAAATCAAAATTCAATTCTCAGATAAAATCCATAATAAAACAGTTGGAGGAGTTACAATGACCGATTTTCAAAGAATATCCGAGGGCATACTCGGAGAGGAAACAACAGAAAAAACAAATACAGAGATATTCTTGTCGCTTGTGGGGCAGTATTTTCCCGAAGCGATAAAAGACGGTGAAGTGGATTTTACAGCCCTGAAAGAAGAAATGGGCGAATTTCCGCAGGTTTCAAGTGAGCACTATGACTTTACATGGGCAGGCAAACAGGCAGCCAAAAAGGAAGCCATGTCAGATATTTACGGCAGAACGCTGAAATACAAGCCGCAGGACAGCCTTAATCCTGATACAACCGAAAACATCTACATAGAGGGTGACAACCTTGAAGCCCTGAAACTGCTCCGCCGCAGCTATCACGGCAAAATCAAGATGATATACATTGATCCGCCCTACAATACGGG
>DBXL01000083.1:0-1224 GCA_002309275.1 Ruminococcaceae bacterium UBA1213
CATTTAAACAATGGAGGCACAATAATCATCTTCTCATCGGACTCATTCCCTAAACATAATATCATTTGAATATAAAATCTCTCATTGGACTCAATCCTATCAACTTTATATACAAAACCGCTTTCGGTTTTATGTCCTATCTCCAACCCGGAATACATTCGGTGCACGCTCTGACCGCCGTACACCCTCGAATAAAAACCCTTAATGTTTCGCTCACAACAACCATCCCGATGACGGCTGCACACCACACTGAAAGCTCATCAATGCAATGCGGAACTTCCGATTGAAGACGGAGGAGAAAATACCTTGTTCAACCCTCTTTGACACCATTCCCGAACCATGTCTTCAAGCAATCCCCGTGTGTCAGTACGGTTAATTCCATGCAGCGACAATCACATCACCACCGGAAAAATACATATTCAATTTTAAATGAAGAATTTCGGATGATACCCTGCCGCAGAAACTTCATTGCAATACTTCGTCATACGGCTGACTTTCAATGTCAGGCACCTTCATACAATTCAAAGACCTTTCAGAACTCATTCGGCACACTGTCCGTCACTTCAGGCTGATACCGCTTAAATTAAGCCAATCACCACAGCCCACACACTCAAATCTTCTTACTCTGTCCTATCCTCGTTGAAGACATCGCACCAAACTGTGCGATAATCATCACTATCGGTTCAACATCGCCCATTGGAGCCTGCCTCCTTTCAATGATCTGACCTGCAAGGCACCCTGCCTTGCACCCTTCCGAAATCTCTCATATATCTTGATTGTATTATACCACCCCTTTTATTAAATGTCAATAGTTTTTTTGAACTTTTTTTAAAAAAAATATCCTTTTCATAAATTTACCAATTCTTATTCATGTTTCCGTGAAATACCAAGGAGTTTGGGGGATAACCTTTTTTTGCAAAAAAAGGGTTCCCCCCACTTTACTCACTCCAATTTTTATGCTATAATATTTTGTCGGAAAAGGGGGTTTTCGGCGTGCTGAAAGACGGAGAAAAATTAGAACCGCTTGGAAACGGCATTAAAATCATTGTTTCAGACGAACATAAATTCTGGACTGATACAGTTCTGCTTGCGAATTTTGCCAAGCCTAAAAAAAGTGATAATGCCTGTGATTTGGGTACAGGGTGCGGTGCCATTCCGCTTATATGGTGCAGGAATGCTCCCCCGAAATCCATAACCGCTGTCGAAATTCAGGAAAATGCCTGC
>DBXL01000083.1:1285-8591 GCA_002309275.1 Ruminococcaceae bacterium UBA1213
ACTCCGATTTGAGAGAGCTTGACGGAAAAGTGCCGTTTTCATCATATAATTTAGTGGTCTGCAATCCCCCCTACAAAGCAGAGGGTACAGGCATTGTCAACCCCAATGACGCTCATAAAATCGCCCGTCACGAGTTTTCATGCACCATGCAGGAGATTATTCAGACTGCCTCCAAATTATTGAATTTTTCAGGCAGGCTGTGTATGTGCCAAAGACCTGAAAGGCTGAGTGACGTTATTACAGACATGAGAAAATTCGGCATTGAACCTAAAAGACTGCGTTTTGTACAGCAAAGACCATCTAAACTGCCTAAACTTTTTCTCATAGAGGGCAGGCGTGGCGGAAATCCCAACGGTCTTATTATAGAACCCGTCTTATTCATTGAAAAAGACGGCGGAGATTTTTCCGATGAAATGATTGAAATTTACGGTGCATACAAGGAAGGTTATATATGAAAGGAAAATTATTTGTAGTCGGCACGCCTATCGGCAATTTAGCTGACTTTTCACCCCGTGCCATTGAAACGCTCAAAGAAGTCGATTTCATAGCGGCGGAAGATACAAGAGTTACCATAAAATTACTCAATAAATTTGAGATAGACACCCCTATGATAAGCTATCATAAATTCAGCAACTTTGACAGGGGAGATGAAATCTGCACGAGAATCGAAAACGGTGAAAATTGTGCGATTGTTTCCGATGCAGGTATGCCCTGCATATCCGATCCCGGTGAAACTCTTGTCAAACAGTGTGCAGAACGTGGCATAACGGTTTGTGCCGTTCCGGGTCCTACCGCACTCGCAACAGCCCTTGCCATTTCGGGACTGCCTACAGGCAGATTTGCTTTTGAAGGCTTTTTAACCGTCAATAAACCAAACAGGCATGAACATCTTTTAGCCGTCAAAAATGAAGAACGTACTATGATATTTTATGAAGCTCCCCATAAATTAGCCGCCACTTTGAAAGATATGTATAATATGTTCGGTGACAGAAAAATTGCGATTGTCCGTGAACTGACAAAAGTGCATGAAGAAGTCATTCGTACCACTTTAAAGAATGCCGCCGAAATGTACGCCGACGGAAATGCAAAAGGAGAGTTTGTCCTCGTCATAGAGGGGGCTAAGCATGAAGAAGAAGAAAAAGAAATCACCCTTGAATATGCCGTAAACCTTGCCAAAGACCTTGCACAAAAGGGTATGTCCCTTTCAGAGAGTGCCAAAGAGGCGGCTAAGCTTACGGGCTTTAAAAAGGGCGATATTTATAAACAACTTATTTAAGAGGAGATATAAAAATGGTAAAATTAGAAGGTGTCATTCTTGCGTCAGCGTCGCCAAGAAGAAAAGAAATCCTTTCCAAGCTTTATGATAATTTCAAAGTGATACCGTCAAGAATTAAAGAAGTCGTGCCAAAGGAAATGGGCATAGAACAATATCCCCAGTATCTCGCCGACAAAAAAGCCGAAACTGTCGCAAAGGCATATAAAAAATGGCTTGTCATCGGCTGTGACACGGCTGTAATCGTTGACGGAAATGTACTTAACAAGCCCCGTTCCACAGAAGATGCAAGAGAAATGATGAAAATGCTTTCGGGCAAGGTTCACAGAGTAATTACAGGCTGCTGTCTTTCTTTCATGGGAAAATCTTACAGCTTTTCAGAATCCACCGAAGTGGAATTCTATCCCCTTACAGATGAGGAAATAGAAAACTATGTAATCACCCCCGAACCCTATGACAAAGCAGGCGGTTATGCGATACAGGGCATGGCGGCTTTATTCATCAAGGGCATAAAGGGCGATTATTATAATATAGTCGGCTTGCCCGTTGCAAGACTTCAAAGGGAAATCGCCGCATTTCTCGACCAAGATTTTACACCCGAGCCTCCGCCTAAAAAAGAAGAAAAAAAGAAAAAAAAGAAAAAGTAATTTTTGAATACTGCACGCCATATATTTTTTACATGGAGGGGTGCAGTATGTTTTTTTGGAAAAAATTTTGTATCATATTGGCAATTTTACTTTGTATGCCTGTTTCAATGTCGGTCAATGCCCTTTCCGATAAGGAAATTACAGCACCGTCAGCCGTTTTGATGGACTCTCACACGGGGCAGATACTCTATGAAAAAAATGCACATGAAGTCAGACCTTGTGCGTCTATCACAAAAGTGATGACTTTAACACTTGTCATGGAGGCTCTCGACAGCGGAAAAATATCCCTTTCCGATACCGTCACAACTTCCGCTCATGCGTCATCAATGGGCGGTTCGGATATATGGCTGGAAGTCGGTGAAACTATGACCGTTGACGAAATGGTGAAAGCCACTATTGTAGCAAGTGCCAATGATGCCGCCGTTGCATTAGCAGAGCATATCTGCGGTACGGAAGATGAATTCGTTGCACAGATGAATCAAAAAGCCAAATCCCTCGGCATGAAAGAAACCGTTTTCAAAAACTGCAACGGACTTGATGAAGACGGTCATGTGACAAGTGCCTATGATGTAGCCGTGATGTCAAGGGAGCTTATCAAGCATAAAAAAATACTGGATTACAGTAAAATCTGGATGGATAATCTGCGTGGCGGAAAAACTCAGCTTGTCAATACCAATAAACTATTAAAAAGCTATCGTGGCATTACGGGACTCAAAACAGGCACTACTTCCAAAGCAGGCAGTTGTATCAGTGCAACGGCGGAACGTGACGGACTGAGTTTAATAGCCGTTGTACTCGGCAGTAAAACGGGTAAAGAAAGATTTTCAGACGCTTCCAAAATACTTGACTACGGTTTTGCGAATTATGAAATGTATCAGCCCGAAGTGCCTGACGGGGCTGTGACAGAAATAGCCGTTAAAAACGGCATGACGGATAAAATAAAAACCTCCGCCAATGCCAATCAATCTATTCTCATTAAAAAAGGCGATAAAGAAAAAATTTCCGCTGATATAGTCCTGCCGAATGAAATAGAAGCCCCTGTTGAGAAAAATACCGTTGTCGGCAAAATCCTGTATAAAAACAGCGGTCATCAGATTGCAGAATATCCGATAACCGCTGCCGAAAGTGCCGAAAATATAGATTTTTGGAAAATATTCAAAATGATTTTTATTGTATCGTCTGCGGTCTTCCGCTCTGATTGATAGCACTGTATTTATAGACAAGATTATATAATCTGTATCCCCTTGTAAAAAGTAAATTTGCGTCATCATATTTTGCATAGCCGTCATAGCCGTTCATAATTACCGCTATCAATGTATGTCCCTCAAGCGTTGCAGAGGACACTACACATGAACCTGCCTGGTCTGTAAACCCTGTTTTTAAGCCGTCACAATACTGTGAATAGCATTGATAATAATCATTCAGCATTAAATTGCCGTTCACCCAGTACATCATACCGCCTTTAACAAGCTTTCTTTCTGCATAATGCGTACTGCATGACTTTGCAATGATAGGAAAGCTTTTTGCATACGCCGCAATTTTTGCCAAATCCCGTGCAGTCGTATAATGATTTTCATCATGCCAGCCGTCAGGGTGGACAAAATGGGAATTAGTTGCCCCTATCTGCTCGGCGGCTTCATTCATCAACTCCACAAACACTTCCAATGCCTCTTTATACGGCATTTTCGGATTATCTTTATATATCCTTGCACAATTCACCGCCATGACATTTGCCGCATCATTCCCAGACGGCAACATGAGTGCGTCCATTAAGTCCGAAAATGTGAGCTGCATTCCTATTTTCAGCCCTGCACGGCTTGACTCCGCTCCTACCATGTATATTTCTTCACCGACCGTTATGATCCTATTCGAGTCGGTGATTATTTTTGCCGCAACTGCCGCTGTCAGCAGTTTTGTCGTACTTGCGGGATAGCACTTTTTATCCCCGTTTTCCTCAAATAAAATTTCATCTGTCGTCATATCATAAAGTACAGAATAATCCGCCCTGACATCTTTGGTGAGATTTTTATAAGTCTTTGCCGTAAATTTCGTTAAATTCTCTTTAAACTCCCTGTCCGTACTGAAATCAATCTTATTTTCATCAAGCTTTTCCGTATCTGCCAGTAAAGCGGGTATTTCAGAAACAGGCAGTTCTTTCAATGCACTCTTCACATTCTCTTTATGCTTCTGCATATCAAAATAATACAGCGTTCCAAGCGTTCCCGCAAAAAGTACCACTATGCATATCAATAATATCATTACTATTTTCCATTTTTTACTTTTCTTTTCGGGCATATCACCACTCCCCTACATAAAAATTTACATCATATATCTATTTGTGTCAAGCACATTTTTGAATAAAAGAGAAAATTTGAGAAAAACAGAGAATACATGAGAAAATATCTTTTCAAACCTCGATTATAAACTCAATTTGACTTTTTCTGGCTTTGACCTTTTCTGACTTTCAGGATATAATAAACTCACAAAGTCAAAGAAAGTCAAAGACAAAAAATAAACTCTGGAAGTGATGAAAATGAAAATGAGCGACTTAGTAGCACAGTATATCCTCAAAATGCTTGATGAAAGTGACGGCAATGCCGAAATACAGCGTAATGAGCTTGCCAATTTTTTAGGCTGCGTGCCGAGTCAGATAAACTATGTTATTACGTCACGTTTCACGCCTGAACAGGGGTATATTGTAGAGAGCAGAAGAGGCGGCGGCGGTTATATTAAAATCACCCGTGTCACTACCGACAGACGAGGGGCAATCATGCACATCGTCAATTCCATAGGCGACAGAATCTCAACTGCGTCTGCACAGGCAATTTTAAATAATATGTCTGCACAGAACATGATTTCCGAATATGACAGGGTTTTAATTTCCTCTGCACTGTCCGACAAGGCTTATGCCGCCGTTTCTCAGGAATACAGAGATATTCTTCGTGCGGCTGTGATGAAAAATATGCTGATAACCATTGTTATCCTGCAAAATTAAAGGAGGCAATCTATATGTTATGTCAATCTTGCGGTAAAAGACAGGCTACTACTCATATAAAAACGATTCTCAACGGGGAACTCAAAGAATATGACCTTTGCCCCGAATGTGCCGAAAAAATGGGCTACGGCTCTTTCTTTGGAAATGTCGGTTTTGACCTCGATAAGCTTTTTGGCAGCTTTATGGGCGGATTTACTGCAAAGCCTGCCAAACGCTGTCAATGCTGCGGCAGCAGCTTTGAAGATATTGCCAAATCAGGTAAAGTAGGCTGTGCCAACTGCTATGAAGTTTTCTATGAAGAGCTTCTCCCCTCCGTGCAGAGAATTCACGGAAGAACTTCCCATACGGGAAAGCTTGCACACTCTGCAGGCACTCAAGTTAAAATCAGAAATGAACTCGCAAAACTCAAGTCAGAGCTGGAACGTGCCGTTAAAGCCCAGGAATTTGAAAAGGCTGCCGAACTCCGTGACCAGATAAAAGAATTGGAAAGGAATGAGTGATATGAGCGAAAAAAAATTTGATGCACTGAAAGATGTCAGTGATGTTGTCATCAGCACGAGAATAAGATTTGCAAGAAACCTGCGTGACTATCCTTTTCCATGCAGACTCTCCGATGAAAATAAAAGAAAAGTTGCCTCAATCGTCAAATCAGCCGTTCTTGACGGACATTCCGCTATATCAAACAGATTCCGGTATATACAAATGTCCGAGCTCACTCAGGAAGAAGCCGTTTCCCTCGTAGAAAGGCACCTTGTCAGTCCTGAATTCATCTCCGACAGGCAGGGCAGAGGACTTCTTCTGCTTGATGACGAATCCGTCAGCATTATGATAAATGAAGAGGACCATATCAGAATACAAGTCATCAATCAGGGAATGAGCCTTGAAAGCACCTATGATTTAGCCGATAAAATCGACACTCTCCTTGATGAACAGCTTAATTTTGCCTTCAATGACAAGCTCGGCTATCTTACTCAGTGTCCCACCAATATCGGCACAGGCATGAGAGCCTCTTTAATGCTCCATCTCCCCTCCCTCAAGGAAAGCGGTGCCATGAGCAAAATAAGCTCCTCCCTTTCAAAACTCGGTCTTGCCATTCGTGGAATGTATGGCGAAGGCTCTGAACCGAAAGGGGCTATCTATCAGCTCTCCAATCAAGTCACACTCGGCATTTCCGAACAGGAAGCCATTAACAATCTCCGTGATATAGCTTATCAGCTTGTCACTCAGGAAAGAACCGCCCGTGAAACTCTCGCTAAAAATATCAATATTCAAGACAGGGTTTACCGCTCCTACGGCATTCTCCAATATGCAAAACTCCTTAACAATGATGAGTGTATGCAGTTGCTTTCAAACGTGCGTTTCGGCGTGGAAGCAGGCTTTTTCTCCGAAATGGACCTTACCAAAATCAACCGCCTGCTTATTGAAATCCAGCCTGCCACCCTTATGAAAAATATCGGTAAAAAACTCACTCCGCATGAACGTGACCGTATCAGAGCCGAACTTGTCAGGACTGCCCTCATGCAGCCACAAGTCCCCTCCTCCCACAGACTTGAAGAATAATGTGCAATGTGCAATGTGCAGTGTGCAATGAATTGTGAGAGAAAAATTTTTAGGAAAAATCAATTTTTTAATTATCGAAAAATAAAAAATAACCGTGCATGATGCATTGTACATTGTACACTGCACATTGCACATTGTAAAGAAAGGGGTATGTGTTATGTATAAATTCAACGGTTTTACAGAAAAGGCTAACAATGCCATTAATCTGGCTATCGAGTCCGCTCAGGATATGGGACACACCTATATCGGCAGTGAACATATTCTTCTCGGACTTCTCAAAAATCAAGACGGGGCAGCTTATACCGTTCTTGAAAAATGCGGTGCAAGTGCGGATTCTCTGGAAGAACTCATTAAACAGGAAATCGGCACAGGCAGTCAAACCAAACTTTCTCCTGACGACTTCACTCCCCGTGTAAAAAGAATTCTTCAGACAGCTATCATACAAGCCGGCAGAATGGGACACAACTATGTCGGCACCGAACATATTTTAATCGCCCTCATAGCTGACGGTGACAGCTATGCTGTCAGATTCCTCCGCTCAACAGGCATTCAGCTTAACAGCATTGTAAAAAATCTCAATGAAACTCTCGGCTCGACTGAAACGGAAAGTGACTTTTCCAATTCAGGCGAAGGCAAGCCTAAAAACAGCAGTACAAAAATGCTTGACAAGTTCGGCAGGGATTTAACGGAAATTGCACGAAAAGGTGAAATTGACCCCGTTATCGGCAGACAAAACGAAATTGAAAGGGTTATTCAAATTCTCTCCAGACGTACTAAAAATAATCCCTGTCTTATCGGTGAACCCGGTGTCGGCAAAACCGCCGTTGCAGA
>DBXL01000083.1:8674-9724 GCA_002309275.1 Ruminococcaceae bacterium UBA1213
AAATACAGAGGCGACTTTGAAGACAGAATCAGCAGTGCCATTGATGAAGTGAAAAAGGCTAAAAATGTCATTCTTTTCATAGATGAACTTCATACAATCATTGGTGCAGGCTCGGCGGAAGGCTCGGCGGATACCGCCAATATTTTGAAACCCTCTCTTGCAAGAGGTGATTTTCAGGTAATCGGTGCAACTACCATCAACGAATACAGAAAGTACATTGAAAAAGATGCCGCCCTTGAAAGACGTTTTCAGCCCGTGAACGTTGGAGAACCTACCGAAGAAGAAGCAGTTTTAATTTTGCGTGGACTGCGTGACAGATATGAGGCACATCACAAAGTTAAAATTACGGATGAAGCCATTGATTCCGCTGTAAAGCTTTCCGCAAGATACATTGCAGACAGATTTCTGCCTGACAAAGCCATTGACCTTGTAGATGAAGCTGCTTCAAGAGTGCGTTTGAGAGCCTATACAGCCCCTGATGATTTGCAGGATATTGAAAATAAAATCAAATCCCTTGAAAAAGAAAAGGCGGAAGCCGTCAACAATCAGGACTTTGAACACGCTGCGGCAATCCGTGACGAAGAAAAGAAACTCCGTACCGTTCTTGAAGATAAAAAGAAAGTATGGCAGGAAAAAAATGAACATAAAAACGGTGAAGTCACAAGTGAAGATATTGCGGAAATCGTTTCAAGCTGGACAGGCGTACCTGTTGTACAGCTCACACAAGAGGAAAGTCAAAGACTGCTTAAACTTGAAGACATTCTCCATGAAAGAATTATCGGACAAAATGAGGCTGTAACGGCTGTTGCAAAGGCTATCAGACGTGGCAGAGTAGGATTGAAAGACCCTAACAGACCTGTCGGTTCATTCATATTCTTAGGTCCTACGGGTGTCGGCAAAACCGAACTTTGCAAGGCTTTGGCACAAGCCATGTTCGGTGATGAAAATGCAATGATTCGCTTTGATATGTCGGAGTTCATGGAAAAGCATACGGTTTCCAAGCTTATCGGCTCACCTCCCGGATATGTCGGCTATGACGAGGGCGGTCAG
>DBXL01000094.1 GCA_002309275.1 Ruminococcaceae bacterium UBA1213
TATTCGTAAAAACAATGCTTTTCTTTTGGTAAAGCTGTATGAGATATTGGGAATCAAACCCGAACTTTCGGAGGAAGAAGTCAGGGCTTCTGCTGTCTGAGATGGATTATTTTTTCAACGATTTCGGCGACTTCAACGGCTTCCTGTTCGGAAAGGTCAAGCATGGCATTTTTGATGCGGTCAAGGGCTTGTGTATTGGTGGGTTTTATTTCGCCGGAAATGTCAAGCAATTCCGACAAAGGCACTTTCAAGCCCTGTGAGATTTTGAAAAGGGTGTCAACTGTTGGACAGCGTTCACCACGTTCCACTCTGCCGAAATAGGCTGGATGTATTTCAGCGGCAAGTGCAAGGGTTTCCTGACTCATATTTCTTTGTGTTCTGAAACGCTGTATTCTTTTTCCGATAAGCTTGGAAATATCTTCACGCCTGATGTCCATAACAGCAAAATCCTTTCTTGGTGTATTCAATATTATTTAAAAGGTTTTTGCAGTTTATTACAACGACTTATAGAGCATAAACAATATGCAGGGTTTTTGAATGAGTAAACAAATTATGAATGACAAATAAGGAAAGATATGCTAAACTAAAATAGAGGTGAGCATATCATGAAAAAATTAAGTTTAATGGAAGCATTGTCAGGTATAGAGGATACAAGAAGAAGCCGAAGTGTAATGTATCCGTTGCATGAAGTATTGATAATAATGCTGCTTGCAGTAATATGCGGAGCAACATCATATGCTAAAGTAGAAATGTTTGGAAAAAGCAAGCAGGAATGGCTGCAAACGTTTTTGGAATTGGAAAACGGGATTCCCGATGCCTGTACATTTCGTAATGTGATAAAGGAAATAGATACCAAAAAACTGCATGAGATTTTCTGTGAATGGATGAAAAGCGTTGTAAAAGAGGTATATGGAGTTGTAGCGATAGACGGGAAACAGGCTCGCAGAACAAAAGATGCCAAAAAGAAACCACTTCATGTGGTAAGTGCATTTTCAGCCGAATACGGCCTTGTAATAGGTCAGCTTGCCTGTGAAGAAAAAAGCAATGAAATAACAGCTATTCCCAAACTTCTTGAAATGCTGGAGATAAAGGGATGTATTGTGACGATTGACGCAATGGGTACACAAACTGAAATTGCCAAGTCGGTAAGAGATAAAGAAGCAGATTATATTCTTGCACTGAAAGAAAACCAAAAAACATTGTATAACGATGTAAAATTGTATTTGGATGATGTACGTCAGGAGAAAAAACTATTGGAATCCGAAAATTATTATAAAACCGTTGAAAAAGGTCACGGAAGAATAGAAACAAGGGAATGCATCATCTCCGAAGAAATCAACTGGCTTCATAATAAATCAGCGTGGAAAGACCTGCATGGAATTGGCGTAATTTATTGTACAATTGAGAAAAACGGTGTCGTTTCAAAACAAAGTCATTATTTTATTTACAGTTGTATTGGTTTGAATGCAAAACAAATTATGAAATACAAAAGAAATCACTGGACTGTAGAAAATAATCTTCATTGGGTTCTTGATATGGCTTTCAGGGAAGATGAAAGCAGAGCCAGAAAGGATAATTCTGCTGAAAATTTCAATGTCATCAGACAAATTGCTTTGAATATCTTAAAAAGCGAAAAAACTTTCAAAGGTGGTATCACTGACAAGCAATTCAAGTGTTTGCTGAATTCCTCCTATCTTGATTTGATACTGGCTAATTGGATTTGTTCATAGTTTGTTTACTCATTCAAAAACCCTGAAACAATATGCTCTATATATTGACAAAATGATTTAAGATGTGATATAATATTTGTGAAAAAATCAATAAGGTGATTTTTATGTCAATGCAGTCTTTACAGTGTCCGTACTGTGGATGTAAAGCGACTGTTGCTGTGAATGATAATATCAAAATGTCTGTGGTACATAAGACTTGTTCAAAGTGCGGAAAGTCGTTTTCATGGCAGGGTGTCTGCGGTAAAATCGTAATGATTAAAAAATGAAATTGCTGCATATGTTTTGAAGAAGTATGCAGTTTTTTGATTAGGAGGAAAGTAGAATGAAATGTAAAGTATGTAGTAGTGAGATTTCAAAAAATATGTATTTCTGTCCGAAGTGTGGAACGGCAAATTTTGATTTGGAAATTAAAAATACCGAATTACTGAAGTCATATTCCGAAAAGCTGCAGACAATGATTAAGAACATGGGAAATGCTCATTGTACCAAAATAGCTTGGGATTTGACAGTAGATAAATATGTTGACAAAATCGAACGCCTGAATTTGATACTCAGTCAGCCTGAATTTGCAAAAAAATCCAGTGAAGGACTTATCAACAGAATAAGTAATTTTGTGGAACGCTGTAAAGAACCGGAATTTCATATTGCGTTTGTAGGTACAATAAAGGCAGGCAAATCTACTCTGATCAATGCTCTTCTCGGAAGAAATCTTGCTTCTACATCTGTAACGCCTGAAACGGCCGTATTGACTAAATTCAGACATTCGGAAAACGATTATGTGAAAGTGGTTTTTTATACACAGGATGAATGGACACAGCTTTGGAATACTATTTCCAATAATGCGGATGTGTTCAAAAAGGAATACAGTGATCTTAAGGGTGATGAGGAAAAAAACAAGTGGCTCGGTCATGCGGAAATAAAGACTGATGTAAACAATGAAAATATAGAAGATGAAATAGAACGCTGGACATCTTCAAAACACGTTGAACATTATTTTGTCAAGGAAGTCGAGATCGGATTGAAAGATTTTAAAATGCCTTCTCAAGTAGTATTTGTGGATACACCCGGACTTGATGATGCTGTCAGATATCGTTCCGATGTGACAAGAAACTATATTGACAGGGCAAATGCAGTATTTGCGTGTGTACGTTCCGATGCGTTGACGGGTGGTGAACTCAATATTCTTTACAGAGTATTTTCAAACAGCGTTGATAATCCCGAAAAGATATTTATCATCGGAACACAGTGGGACAGTCTGAATGATCCTGAAAAAGACTGGAAGGAACAGAAAGAAGAGTGGGTAAAATATCTTTCAACGGAAAGCTGTTACCGCAGTGCTGAAACCGCAAGAAGAAATATCGTTCATGTTGCGGCATATCTTATGAATCTGTGCCGTGATTATATCAAGCTTGATCAGGAAACAAAGAGAAAAATTTTAATGCCGATTGCAATGAAATTTGACTACAATCCTTGGGATAATAATTTGGAGGAATATCTCGAAACGCTGATGGAAAAATCCAATGTTGATGAAGTATCGAGAAGAATCACTCATGGAATTGTACCGAAATATAAAGAATATCTTATGAATGATATCACTTCAAATTATGATGCTCTGAGCAAGGAACTCCGCAGTTTCTTCGAGGAAAATAAAGCCTCCAATGAGGAAGTTTTGAATACATCAAAGAAAAGTGCAGATGAAATTCGTGCAAAGTATGAGAAATCCAAGAAAGAACTTGATGAGGTAAAGGCTTACCGTGAGCAGCTTGAATTTGCACTGAATTCTGTAAAAGTCAACACAGATCAGCGAGTGGAAGAACTTTGCAAGGCTCTTGAAAACATGACTCAAAAAGCATAAAAGATGGATGGTTTATTTGTTACAGCAGGGGAGTTGGCAGAGTATCTGGATTGCAGAGTCATGGGTGACAGACAAAAGAAAATTTATGGAATTGCTCTTATGAATGACAGCAATGATGATATGTTGACTTATGTGTCAAAAGATAAAATCGGTTGCATAAACAATATAAAAGCAGGTGTTATTCTTGTAAAAGCGACAATAGGTCTGCCGTTTGACAGAACATATATAGTTGCTGTGAGTGAACCGTATGAAATACTTGCGAAAACGATAAATTTCCTTGTTTCAAAAGGTCTGTATTGCGTTGAGAATGATAACAAGCCGTTGATTGCGGAAAGTGCAAACATTTCTGACGGAGCTGTTATCGAAAATGGTGCAGTGATAGGTGATAATTGCTTTATCGGTGCAAATACGGTCATAGGACAAAATACCGTGATTGAAAGCAATGTTCGTATCGGTTCATGCTGTTCGATAGGAACGGAAAATTTTGAATACTGCAGGAAAAAGCAGGGCTGGTCAAAAATACCTGTTGTTGGTGGAGTGCATATTTGCAGTAATGTCATTATTGGTGGAAATGTTGTTGTTGAGCGTGGAACTATCGGAACAACTGTGATAGGTGCCAATACACAGATAGAAAATCTTGTGCAGGTCGGACATGAATGCAAGATTGGCGAAAATTGTCATATTGTAGCGTGTACGGCTTTGGCAGGGTGGTGTGAGATAGGAAATAATGTCGATATATACGGTCAGTGTGCTGTCAGCAATAATATAAAAATAGGCGATAATGCTGTTTTGCTTGCAAGGGCGGGTGTCGATAAGAATATCAAAGAAAATACTGTTGTCTGGGGAACACCTGCTCAGGAATACAGAAAAGAAATGCGTTTTCAGGCATTTCTGAGAAAACTGTTTGAAAAAAGTATAAAAAAGGATGTGAAGTAAAATGTTCTTTCCTTTACCAAAATTACCGATATTGCCTATTTTGGGTAAAGTGGTAAAAACCGTAGTGAAAGCTGCAAAAGGTGCATGGAATGCTATAACAGGAAGAGATGAAGTTCAGGAGGAAATTTCCAGTCAAAAGAGCTTCAATCCGGAAAAAATTCAGGCGGATGATATTGTCGAACTTAGTCGTATGCTGAATGAGTACAAGAAAAATATTTCTGCTGCTGCAGGCGATCTTGAACGTGAAATGATAATAGAATATGCCGAAGAAATGAAAGAAATCATGGATACATTCGAGGAGTATAACAAAACTCTGAAAGTAGCACGCTCGGAAACAATAAGACGCAGATATAAGCGTATGAGCAATGATTTGAAAGGCACTTTTGAGGAATATATCAGCAAAAGGATCTCTCTTGATGATCCGGAATTTGTCAAGGTGTTGAAGCTGCCCGCAGGTGAACTGAAAAATCAGCGTTTGCAGGAAATAAAGCAGAAGATTTTTATTGAAGCCAAGGACGATATTATCCAAAAAATAAAAGATGCAGTTGATGACTTTATGGAAACGGTGGAAGATGCCTTTACGGAACATCTTGACCGTGCAGAAGAATCAATGGCTGAAAAAAGTCAGGCATTTGAAGAACTGTCATTGTCGTCCGAAAATGATACGGAAACGGCAGAAAAAGTATTT
>DBXL01000230.1:0-882 GCA_002309275.1 Ruminococcaceae bacterium UBA1213
TGTGCTATATACTTCTCCAGACGACTGCCGATTTCTCTGATTTGTCTTTCACTGTCCGCAAGCCTTGCATTATGGCACATCACTGCAACGGTTTCAGCCTGTTCCGCACTCTCCTCAGACAATCTCACCAAACCGTCTGACAATATCCCATACAGGAATTTTAATGCGTATTCCGCTGTATCACGTGCCTTTTCAACATCTATTTCAACAGAAACGGCTTTTTCGACTTTCGGCTCGATTATCTTATGCTTTATCTGCCATGCCAGAACAGCTTCCGCCTTATGTCTGCATAACTCTTTACTGTGACAACTGCACGCCGAATACTCCAGCGGATTTATCAATCTCACTGTCATATCATCAACTTTAACCGATATAATTCCGCTTTCCTCGATTTCAGGCAAAATCCCCTTTTGAGCTTTCTGCATGAACTCCGTGAAATATTTCTTTTTCATAGCCTTTTCAAGCAGTTTTAAAGGATATGCCGACAATTCATCTGTCAATGCTTTATCAGGCTGTTTTTGTTCGGGATTCGGCATTTCTTCTTCCCCTGCATTTCCCTTTAACCACAATATTGCCGTGATAATATGCCTGCATATGCTCCTTGACGGACAACTGCATTTACTCTCTGCCAAAGGCTCTTTTATCGTGCATTTTTCCTCTCCGACATTGACAATTATCTCACTTTCACCGTATTCAGCCGAAATTTCCGCTGTTTCCATGTCTTTATAGGCTCTCTTGACTGTGCCTTTATTCGTCAAGCCTGTTAAATACTCGTCATCTGCCGATTTTACCGCATTCATCAATTCTCCCATATCTCCACCTCCCTCAGCTTATCATTTTTCCGATATAATCTCCAAGCTGTTCAGGTGTCATTGCTCCCAC
>DBXL01000230.1:924-4204 GCA_002309275.1 Ruminococcaceae bacterium UBA1213
TTTGCGTCCCTGTCGAGTGCCGTCAGAAATATCATTTTACTTCCGCCTGAAATAATATCCGCACAAGTCCTCAATAAATTCTGTGTACTTCCGCCTTCATATAAATCTGTCACTGTCACAAATATCGTATTATGCGGATTCTCGCAAAGGCTCTCACAGTAACTCAATGCACCGTTTATATCCGTACCTCCGCCCAACTGCATTCCCATCAGCACTTCAACGGGGTCATCTATATACCCGCTCAAATCCACTACGCTTGTATCAAATATCACAAGCTTTGTATCTATCATAGGCAGTTTTGCAAATATCCCCGCCATGACGGCACTGTATATCACACTGTCAAGCATGGAACCGCTTTCATCTACTGCTATGATGATATTCCATTTATTGAACCTCTTCACCCGACTGCTGAAATATACGTTCTTTAATACAAGCCTTTCATTTTCCGTATCGTAATTTTTCAGATTCCTTGCTATCGTCTTTTTTATATCCAGATTCTTTATCGACTTCACATTTGACGGCATATTCCTGTTAAGCTTTCCTAACAGGGATTTTCTTATATCCGTCTGCAATTTCTCCGTTATCTCGTCAACGACTTTTCTGATAATCCTTTTCGCTTCCGCCATTACATCACTTCTCATCAGGTGTTTGAACTGTAAAATGGTTTTCAGCAGGTCTGTATTAGGCTCCATTTTTTCCAGCACTTCTTTATCCGTCAAAAGCTCCGTTAAATTAAAATGCTCCAATGCCTGCTTTTCCAGAACTTCAACCGTCCTTTTCGGAAATAATTTTCTTGCTTTCTCTATCCACTTTGCCGCATTCAACTGTGATTTTCCCCTGCCGCCATCACGCCTGATTTCTTCCCCGTATTCTTGACCGTACAAATAATCAAGCGTTTCTTCCATATCTCCATAACGGATGCCTGACGAATACTCCCCTGTGAATTCTATCTGATTTTCCGAATTTTTGCCGAGTATCAACCGCCATCTGTTTAAATTTTCCTCTGCAACGCTCATATCTCCATTCCCCTCAATATTTCGCTTTCAAGATGTATTCCCTCTGCATAAAGATACTGATATATCTCCAGACTTTTTTTCATCTCTTCCTTTGACTTTCCATAAAGTGCCGCTGCCTTCTGTGCAATTTCATCAACTTCCGACGGCGTAAAATAGCTGAATGCCAGCCTCATTTCAGGCAGTATCTCCATGAAAGCCTCTGTTTCAAGACCGCTGACAAGCTTATCCGTTATAATAATAAATTCATTTCCCACTAAAACTATATCCCTTGCCGTAGAAAAAAGTCCTCTTAAAAATACAGCTCCCTGTTTTTTTATTTCTTCACTGCCTGTCAGATATGCATTCAGAGCATTTTTTATTTCTTCTTTATAACTGCTGTCACTTCCATATAAAAGTCCCAATACTGCACCATATAAAGACGGTTCGGGATTTTCCTTTTCCGTCATCGCTCTGAACGTGTCAAAAAGATTTTCATATTCTCCGTTCAGAACATCTCCCCGAACTAAATTATACATCATTCTGCATACTTTGATACATTCATTGGCGTGGTCGGAATCTACATTCATCATTGACGGCAGCATGATCAATATCTTCTGAAAGCACTTTTCCAGAAAATATTCCGTTACAATCCCCTCTGCATTGTACATCTTCTTCAGCGTGTCAAGCATATTGAAATAATACAAGCCCTTTCCAAGCGAGAAAAAATCTCCGTCACTGATGATAATTCCATCTGTTTTTACCGCAAATTCATCTGTCATCCCTATTCCCATCAGAAAGCACTCTACATATAATTTTGCCGCTTCACTGCATTTCTGTTCCTCTTTTATCTGCCTTGCAGACATCGTTTTACAAACTTCTTCTATCGTCGCTCCATATACGCCTACATCTATCAATGAAGAATCTGTATGCACCGTTCTTTTATACTCCCACGTTTCTCGAATACGGCTCCTGTCTTTATTATTTAAAATATCCGCTCCCTTTAATCTCTTTGAAAATGCCGTCTTCAAATAACCCATTCTGTAAAATAAACGGCTTATCTCCATGTGCGACGGCTTGGAAAATATGTCAAGTTCTATTTCCTGCTCGAGAACGTTATCCACTTTTAAACGATACTTTCTGCACTGTTCTTCAAAGTCCTGTATCACAGGGATTTTTTCAGCTTCACCGCATAATTTTCCAATTTCATTTCCTGTTGCAATCCTGCTCAGTATCCTTAAAGGCAAATCACTTGCCGCATTCAGCTCGCCTTTTACAAAACAACTCTGCACACTGTCATATAATTCATACAAGCCCGCTGCCTTTTTCTCCCTTACAGAACACAATCCCCTGTACATCGTGACTGCTGATGATATATCTGACATCGTTATCAACAGCTTCTCTTTGGCGGACTGCTTTGCACACTCCAAAAGTATATCCAAAACTACATTTTCATATACATCACATATGCTTTCTTCACTGCCTGTGATGCCTTTCCAGACTTTATCATAAAAACCGGGATTCTGCATACCCGATGCATAGCCGTTCAAAGCGTCTGCCGCCTCAAAGGAATATATCATGGCATACACATTCTGCACCTTTTCATTGAATTTATGCACTTTCACTTTTTGCAGTTTATCCTGTCCGCTTATGAGCCTGTACAAGCCGTATGTATGAAATCCGCCCGTTACCACAAGCACTCTTTCATGCGTTTCAGACGCTTTCAAAATATTCTCTGCCATAAACCGCTCTCTCACATGACAGCCCTCGGCAGTCATATTCTCCTGCGGTGTGTTCGCTCTCGTTAGATAGCAGTATGTCATCATATTCGCCACAAATTCACTTGTATCCATATACAAGCCCTTTATCTCAAAGTAATTCTCCCAGAATTCTTCAAAACTTCTCATGCCTGTCTTTTCACAGACCTTTTCAAAAAATCGGCTCTCCGTCAGGTTATGCTCGTCATTATAGGCATTTGACTTTTTACTGCTGTTTATCAGAATTTCCCCGTACGGCAAATCAATGAAACCACAGTCTATATTTCTCTTTTTCGCCTGCACAAGTGCATTGTATTCAGGTGACGTATTCAAAAACGGATAATAACATTTATAATCCTCTGCATTTTCATTCACAAGCTTCTGCGTATCTTTATAATAATAGTAAAATGCTATCGGCGGTTTTGTATCTTCATGCGTGAGAACAGGTATCAGTTTATCCGAATTTTGAGGACCTTCTACCAAAATGCAGTCAGGCTTGTATTCCTCTATCACTCTCAAAAGGTGATACGA
>DBXL01000230.1:4223-17340 GCA_002309275.1 Ruminococcaceae bacterium UBA1213
TTCAAATATTTCTTTGTTTCGTAAAATTCTTTCCATATTCCACCCAGCTTTTCAGACTTAAATTTCACTACCGTATTAAAATAGGCTTTCAGCTTTTCCAAATCATCTTTTGTATCCTTGCAGACCGCATTATTTAAATTCTGCGTCAGCTCTGCAAGGCTTATTTTCTCTTCATAATACCATGCATTGGAAAGCGTCTGATAAAATACCGATACCGCCTCTGCCGTACTCATCACCGCTGACGGCTTATCTATTTTCATACCGCTTTCCGAAACGCCCTCTCTCAATTCATGGTACGTTATCGCCAAAAGCTCCGCTACATCTGTATCTATCGGCATTTCTATATGGTCGGCTATGGCACTCTGTTCCACTTCATTCAAAATGATCTGCTTTTCAAGCCTTACATCTTTAACGGGATTCACCGTTTCAAAATTGAATCGCCTTTTCAATGCACTCGACATCTCATTGACACCTTTATCCCTGATATTCGCCGTGCCTATGATATTAAATCCCGACTTGGCAAATATCAAACCGTCTTCCTCCAATTCAGGCACATTCAAAACTTTATCACTCATTACAGAAATTAAGCTGTCCTGAATTTCGGCAGGCGTTCTTGTAATTTCCTCAAATCTCGTAATAATGCCCTTTGTCATGCCCACATAAAGCGGTGACGGCACTAACGCCTCTTTTACAGGACCTTTTGCCAATAAAAGTGCATAGTTCCAACTGTATTTTATCATATCTTCCGTTGTGCCTGCCGTTCCCTGCACGGTATTCGTACTTGTTCCGCTTATCGCTGCCGAAAGCAGCTCTGACAGCATAGTTTTGGCTGTACCGGGCTCGCCTACCAGCATTAAGCCTCTGCTTCCGGCAAGCGTTATAATACATCTCTCTACAAGAGAATCATTTCCAAAAAACTTCTTTTTGATATTCACAACTTTACCGTCATATTTTATTCCCTTGCTTGAACCGAGTATAAAAGTCCTGACAGCCTTCGGAGAAAGATACCAATTTTCAGGTTTTCTTCCTGTATCGTTTGCTTTCAGGGCTGCCAATTCCTCTGCATATCTCACTTCAACGGGCGGTTTGATAAAATTTTCCATAATTCTTTACCTCCAAAATTTTTATCAGAGTGGAGTGTGGAGAGTGGAGAGTGGAGAGTAGAATTACTGCACTCTTCAATTTATTTTCAAACTTCGTCAGCTCCACTCTTCACTCTCAACTCTCAACTCTCCACTCTGCCTTTCAGTATTCTATCATATCAAATGGCAATTTTTTTGTACAACAAATGCCCCCTCATGCTTTTTTCACAAGGGGGCAAATTTTTTTTAGACTCAATACTCAGGCTCTAAAAGTCCGTATGTATTGTCTTTACGCTTATACACTACACAAAGCTGATTGTTCGCACTGTTCAGGAACATGAAAAACTCATGACCTATCATATTCATCTGGAGAATCGCTTCCTCTACGCTGAGCGGTTTTACAACAAAGTTCTTTGTCTTGACAACGCTGTAACTTTCTTCGGGAAGTGCCTCTGTATCAGGTTCTTCTGCAAAATACTGTTCAATGGAATCTGCTCTGAGTTTTTTGCTGAGTTTGGTTTTATTTTTTCTAATCTGACCGCCGAGTATATCAACAACTGCATCAAGTGCATCATTCATTTCGGGTGCAGTGCTTTCTGCACGGTATGTCATGCCATTGTCATAAATCGTTACTTCCACTGTCTGACGGTTCTTTTCAAGAGTTACTTTTACATTTGCTTCCGCATCTTCAGAGTAGATTTTTTCAAACTTGCCGAGTTTCTTGTAAACACGCTCTTTGAAATTATCTCTGAGATTAACTTTTCTGCCTACGATATTGTATTTCATAAAATAAGCCTCCTTATATATTAGGTCAAGCTCATTATAACATATTAACCAAAAAAATGGAATACTTTTTGAAAAAATTATTAAAAAATTTTCTTTTCCAAATTTAGACATTATCACAAATCAATCGACAGCCGAAAGCAGTTTTTTACAGGCACATTATTTTCATTTAATATCTATGATTTTGCCGTTTATAATGACCGTTTCGGGCTTATTCATTATATTCAGCGGACTGCCACGGTATAAAACAATATCTGCATCTTTTCCGACTTCAAGAGAGCCTACCCTGTCAGATATACCGCATATTTCAGCAGCGGTCGAAGTGATTGCCCTCAATGCACTTGTTTTGTCCATGCCCTCTCTCACCGCAACCGCTGCACACAATGTCAGATACTGTACAGGTGTTTCGGGGTGGTCTGTAATAATCGCCGTCTTTATGCCGTTTTTGGAAACTATTCCCGTTGATTTCGGGGTTAAATTTAAAAGTTCAGGCTTGCTTCTGTCTGTCAGAATCGGTCCCGAAAGTATGCCCAGCATATTTTCCTCTGCAAGCTCGTCACATATCAGATATGCGTCTGTTGCGTGTACAAGAATATAATCAATGTCAAATTCACGGCTTATTCTGACAGCTGTAAAAATATCGTCTGCACGGTGGACATGAAAATGTGCCGGTATCTGCTTTTCAAAAAGCGGAATCAACGATTCATATTTAGCGTCATATTCGGGACAGTCATAATTTTCCTTGTCACTTTCATAGTTTTTCTTCTCAAGATGATATTTTTTAGCTTTTTTGAGAGTTTCCCTGATGAGTGCCGCTGTTGCCATGCGTGTTATAGGGGATTGGTCTTTGTCACTGAAAGTCACTTTCGGATTCTCGCCCAGTGCAAATTTCATTCCTACAGGAGATTTTATTATCATTTTATCAATTCTTTTTCCACTGGTCTTGATGGCGGCAAGCTGTCCCGAAATGGCATTGGCACTTCCCGGACCTGTTATCACCGTTGTAATGCCTGCATTCCTTGCTTCTTCAAAATACCGGTCAAGAGGATTTATGGCATCTATCGCCCTCAGATGCGGCATGATTGGCTCACTGTCCTCATTGCCGTCATCTCCCTCAAAGCCCGTTGAATCTCCGTACATTCCCAAATGGGTATGGGCATCTATCAAGCCCGGATACGCTTTCATCCCCTCTGCATTGATGGTTTCCTCTTTCGTGAAACGGCTGAAAAACGACATCTCACCTATTTTCGTTATCTTGCCGCCGTCTGTCTGGATATATCCTCTTTCTATGACCGTGTTTTCTCTGTCCATTGTATGTATCTCAATATTCTTGATTACCATTTTATTCCTCCAAATCAAAACGGAGAGCCGATTTTTGATACAGGCTCTCCTTTATATTCACTGTTTCGATGGGTTGTTATTGCGTCTGGTATAGCCGCTTCCTCGTCTGTTTTCGTTTGTTCGCTTCAGATTGGATATTTTTTCTTCACTGCTCTGCTTGAACTTTGACATCATATCTTCAAAATCTGTCGGTTCACTGCGTTTGGGCTGCCATTCATAGCTTGTATTCGGCTTTGATGAACGATACGGCGGTTGACTGCTGCGGTTCTGCTGACGGTTATTATTATTCTGAGATTTACCGCCGTTCTCACTCGCTGACATCGCCTTTTTAATTGAAAGGCTGATTTTTCCGCCCTCGCCTACGCTCAGTACCTTTACTTTTACTGTCTGTCCCTCTTTCAGATAGTCGTTTATATCATTTACAAACGTGGGAGCTACTTCGGAAATATGTACCATTCCCGTTTTTCCGTCCTCAAGGTCAACGAATGCACCAAATTTTGTAATGCCCGTCACCTTTCCTTCCAATACCATTCCTGCTTCAAGATCCATACTTTCTAAAAATTCTCCTCTCAGTTACCGGCAATGTTTATAAATACAACTTCACCGTCTTTTGTAAAGCCATACATTCTCGCCCTTTTTTCAATATAATCGCTGTATTTATCAAATTCTTCCTTTTCAACAGCCTCTGCAACGTCTTTCAGTTCTTCATTCTTGATTTCCTGCAAATTGATTTGTTCCTGAAGTTCCTCAAGCTGTTTCTGGGATTCGTAGATCTTCACATTCTGGTCAACTATCATGACCGCTATTGCTATCACAAACGCTATTGCTCCTATACAAAGAATCCAGTTGGTTCTTTTTTTAGGACGTTCTTTTTTTGTCTGTGCGTCTGCCGTTTTAGGTGCCTGAACTTTTTTTTTCGGCATAAGCAATCTCCTTTCCCATAGCTGTTAAAATTTCCAATACTGGACATTACTATTATACTACAATTAGTTATCATTTTTCAAGATATTTTCGGCTACTTTTTTATTTTTTTTACGCTTTGCAACATTTTTTGTGAATTCCCCACAAACATACTCCCTAAAAAATCCCTTTATTTTTCCACTGCACAGCAAAATAAAATTCAGAATACTTTTTACAATTTTTTTAAGCAGTCTTCCCAGCGTAAAATATATCACTGCAAATACTGTTATCTGTGCCGCCAGAACATACCATCTTATATATCCCTGTGTGCAGGCTATCGCAAAAAAAAGATTCAGTCCGCATACTATCAATGTAAACAGCATATCTTCTGCAAACAGTATGATTTTATTCGGCGGTGAAATTTCCCTCATCACTTCCATTAATAGATATATCCCTGTGACGATTCCGCCGAGTACCAGTGAACATAAAAATGTAATTGTCTGACTGTAAAGCGTGACCTCCAAAATATCAACCCTATCTGAACAATCTTGAGAAAAATCCGCCTTCCGTCTGCCTGTTCTCCGCATACACCAGAGAATATATATTTCCGTCCAGATTCAGTTCCCCTGTTTCAAGGCTGAATTTATTGATATGCAGACTGCTTCCCTTTACAGTCAGTTCACCCAACTCCGTTTCAAGTACCACTGTTTCTTCATCAAATCCCGATACATCCGCCACTCCCGACAGCGAAAGCTGTTTTCTGTCCTCCAATATCACACTATGCCTTTTCCGCACGGTATTCTTTTCTTCCATCTTCGGACAACTCCTTTTTCTGTGCTTTATACCAATTCTTATGCCGTCCCGCACGGATATATGACTTTTCAGGGGATTATTTTATACATCAGTCCTGCTTCATCTTTTTTGGCATACTCATTGATACTCACAATTTCCGCCTTGACAGGATGTGCACCCATAGCAATTTCTATTACATCGCCCACTTTTACTTCATATGATGCCCTTGCAATTTTACCGTTTATCAGCACTCTGCCTGCATCACACGCTTCATTGGCGACAGTCCTTCTTTTTATGATTCTTGATACCTTTAAATATTTATCCAATCTCATATATATATCCTCCTTAAAAAAGGAAGCCGACCTGTCCTGCAAGCCGGCTTCCCATTCAATCACTTTTCTGCAACAGTATTTTTAAATACCTTGCCTGCCTTGAATACAGGAACTTTTGAGGCAGGTATTGTCATAGGCTCTTTTGTCTGGGGATTGCTTCCGATTCTTTCTTTTCTCTCGTGACGCTCGAATGCACCAAAGCCTACTATACGTACTTCTTCACCGTCTGCAACTTTTTCCATGATAGTGTCAAATACGACTGTTACTGCTTTTTCTGCTTCTTTTTTAGTGATGTCTGCTTTTTCTGCAACCACTGCAATAAGATCTGTTCTGTTCATTTCATGAACCTCCATTAAAATTTTTTATTTTTCGTTTTCCCACAGTATCCTTACTACATCAGGGGAAACGTTCTGTATTTTGATACCTGCTTTTCCGACATTCTTTTCAAGCTTTTCAAATCGCTCTATAAATCTGTCACAGGCATTGTACAGCGATTTCTCACTTTCCGTATCAAGAGCCTTGGCAAGCCCCGTCATCTCAAATAAAATATCACCTATTTTTTCACTGCATTCCTGATTCTCGGACAGGCTCTCTTTCAGACTTGCAAGCTGTTCCGAAATGCTGTCTATGATACTCTCTGCACTTTTGGTACAGAGTCCGCCTCTTTCGGCTTTTTTATGCAGTTTCTGACCTCTCATCAGTGCCGGCAGTGCCTTTGATACACTTTCCATTGTCTCCGTCACAGACTTCTGTTCCTTTGACTTCATTTTGATTTTATCCCAGTTTTCCAGAACTTCTTCCGGTGTATCCGCCTGCACATTCCCGAATACGTGCGGGTGACGCAGTATCATTTTTTTACATACATCATCTGCTGTATCATCAAGGCTGAAATTTCCTTTTTCTTCCTCAAGAACGGAATGAAATACTACCTGCAAAAGCACATCTCCCAATTCTTCCTTGAGATGTTCTGTATTTTCCTCGTCAATCGCCTCGACAGCCTCATAAACTTCCTCTATGAAATCCTGACGAATCGTCTGATGTGTCTGCACCTTGTCCCACGGACAGCCTTCCGGAGAACGCAGTATTCTTACTATTGCAACGAGGTCTTTGACATCATACTTTTCTTTAAATTGAAATTCCACGAATTTTTTCTCCTTTCGGCATCTCATGTGTATGATTCCATACATATTTTACCTTATCAGTTTACGTTTTTCAAGTATTTTTAAAATTTTATTTCCTTTCGGCATCTGGAGAATATCCTCTCTTTTCACAGCCCTGAGCAAAAGCAGTACGATTACATAAACAACTACTGCCACAAGTACAGCAAGAACGGTCGCTATACGCTGTGTCACGAATATGTCAAAGAACTGTTCGGAGAAGTATGCCGCCAATGCACACGCTATTGACGCTCCCAAAGGCTTTACAAATATAGATACAAAATCAGGCACTATCTTCGTGGTACGGCAAAGAAAAAACATCGCCGTCACTGTCACAAATCCATAGCATACGATTGAACCCACATTCGCCCCCTGTATATTTATCTCCGGTATGCCTACAAGTATATAATTGACAACAATTTTAAGTACCATGCCTATTGTATAGAGCTTCAACGGTATATCCATTCTGCCTGTCGCCTGTATCATACTGCACATAGGTGTACTTGTTGCAATAAATACAGCCGATATTCCCATCACCGCAAGCACTTTGGAACCTATCTCCACTTCATTGGCAACCCCTCCGCCGCTGTATATCAGCGACAAAAGCGGTTCTGATAAAACAGACATTCCTATGCCTGACGGTATTGTCACCAGCATGGTCACTCTCAGAACCGTTTCCATGCTTTTTTTCATCTGCACTTTATCACCGCTTGTCCATGCAGCCGTCACAGACGGCAATGCCGTTGTTCCGAATACCTGCGTTACCGCTGATACCAACATCATAAGCGTCAGTGCAATTCCATAACACCCATAAAGATATATATGTGTCTGTCCCGAATGATACACGCTGTCAGGTACAAGTGAGCCGTATATATCCAGCAGGGCTTTCGGATTGGTCTGCATGATATGGTCTATTCTTCTTTGAACAAGCGTAGCATCAACCATATCTGCAAGGCTCATTATAATAGAACCCATTCCCACAGGAATAGCTGTTTTTACCATCGTTTTCAGAATAGCACCGTTGCTTCTCGGCTTGGGCGACTTGACAAGCTCTTCATTAGTGATGCCGTCACCGCTCCTTTTATGCTTGATGAACAGATATAAAAATCCGAATACCGCTCCAAGCGATATGCCTGTAATTGCCGCACCTATGGCTATGGGTATAATCACCGCCTGTGCATCTTCCGTACTCGAACACTTTGTTCCCAGAACATACCCTGTGCTTTCATACTGACTGTTCAGCAGTTTCATTGTGACTGCCGAAGCCGTAAATCCGAAAAACAGCTTGAATACAGCCTCTATGATTTCCGAAACGGCTGTGGGAGTCATATTTCTCATGCCTTCAAAGTATCCCCTGTATATCGACATCAGACACCCGAAAAATATCGTGGGCGAAAGACACAGCAGTGCAAATATGGCATTTTCGGCTTTGATTATCTTGACATACAGAAAACTTCCCAGCACCATCGCTATAAAGCATATACAGCCTGCCAGAACGAATATCGGTACAGATACCCTGTGTATTCTCTTTACATCACGAAAACGCTTTTTTGCCACGTTCTCCGACACCATTCTTGATATGGCTATCGGAAAGCCTGCCGTTGACAGCATGAACAATGGATTATACAGTGCATAAGCCGCATTGAAAAGACCTGTTCCGACTCCTCCGTACATATTCGACAGAAGTATCTTATATATCATTCCCATGAGCTTTACTGCTATCATGCTCGCTCCCAGAATTGCCGCTCCCTTCAGAAACGACTGAGATTTTCTTTCCTTTTTTGTATTACTCACCTATACACTTCCTTTCAGGAGTGCTGTATATATATTATCCATCTCAGTTAACAGAGAGTGCAAACCATTCTCCCCGCTTCACCAAAATCACCCAAGGAATTATTACACCGTATGATTATTACAACCATACGGTGCAGGATTCATAAAACTCAAATTTTCTTAAATGCCCATATCATCGTCATCAAGATTATCTTCTACGAGGTCAACTGCATCTTCTTCCGCAATTTCCTCATCTGCATTTACATCTTTTACAACGATTCTTGTGCCGCACTTATTGCAGAATATTGCACCTTTATCATTATAGCTTCCGCATTCTGAGCATTTTGACCTGCTTTTGCCGTTTGCAATGGCTTCATTGACTGACTCAAGCTCTGCTTTCAAATTGATGATTTTTGCCACTATATCCGCTGTACTTTTGCTGTAATCCTTGTCTGTGGTCTGTGCCTCAAAGGTGATTCTGCCGAGCATTTCATACTTCTTTGACAACTCTGATTTTATATCCGCTGCCGAAAGGGTGAGCTTTGACATATCTATTACTTTGCCTGCCTTTTTGCCCACTGTGTCAACGGCTGTTCTCGCATTCAGCAATACATCTTCCAAAATTCCCATAACAAAATATCTCCTTTTCAAAAATTTGTTTTCCATATTATAACATCTATTTCTCAATTCTTCAATAGTTTTTTTAAAAAAACTTGTTAATATACATAATTTCCCCCGCCTATAAACTCCCTCATCAGCGAATCGGCAGGCACAATACTGCTGTCAATGCTCTCAAAGTCCGAAAGCGACTTTATTAAATGTTTTGCCGTGCCATAGCATTCACTTTTTTCACTTACCTGCTCCAAAAGTTTTATGGCAGGTTCTTTCATGATACACGGTTCATATATGTGTATGGAATTGATTGTGAAGTCACTTGTATATCTGTATGGTCTGATATACTTTTTTTCGCCGTCAACTATATCTCCCCACATGGCAAGCAGTTTTTCAGGCGGTGCTTCTCTGAAACTGTTGTCCCTCACTACCCGTCTGATACATCTTATTTCCCTGTTCGTCAATACATATTCCTCGCCGTTCTTGATTCCCTGCTTGACGCTCACATATATTTTACTTACATTTTCCTCTGCCGACACGTCATTGAATATCGGATTCAATGCATGGATTCCCTCTATGATTATCACAGCATTAGACGACAATTCCAAATGCTGTATTATATTCGTTCTTCTGCTTTCTTTAAAATCATATTTCGGTATATCACATCTGCCCGTTTCCGACAATTCTCTCACACTTTTCTTGACAAGAGGAATGTCAAGTGCCTCGACTGACTCAAAATCAGGCTTGCCGTCAGGCAGTTTTCTCACTTTATCCTTGCCTAAATAAAAATCGTCCATTGATATATGCTGTACTTCACAGCCTTTCCGTCTGAATTCATCAGCCAATTTCTGTGCAGAGGTCGTTTTTCCACTGCTGGAAGGTCCCGAAAGCATTATGATATGCCTTTTGGCAGGCATGGTTAATATCTGCCCTGCTATCTGACGCAAATCATTTTTATAAATTTCCTCCGTCATTTCGACAAATCCCTTTGCATCATACTTTGCCTGCTCATTTATCCTCTTTATATCACACGCATATCTCCGATAGGTATTCAGCCAACTCATCATAAAATTCTTTCACCTGCTCCTTTCGTCTGAGCATTTCCTCAAACCCGTTTATATATTCATACGGATATTTATAATTAAATATTCTTGACAATTCCTCTGAAAGCGGTTTTTTCAGTTTTGACACTGCCCCTGCACCGCACCCCAATATAGTATGCGTTTCGTCCATGACAAATACATTGTATATTCCGTCATAGCCGTCTTTTGACCAGCCCACATTCTCCAGATTGCCTTCCATTCTCGTCTGTCTGTATAAATAATACGGGTGATAGCCCTCTTGAAAGAGCTTTTCTTCACAGTATCTCAGCATTTTTCCGGCAGGCACTTCTCTCTCCGTTTCCAGAGAATTTCCCTCCTGCGTCAGTCTTGATGACCTTTTCATTGCAAGCGTATGGACAGTCACGCTTTCAGGCGACAATTCACATATTTTATCCAGCGTATTTTTGAAACTCTCCACTGTATCTGTCGGCAACCCTGCTATCAAATCCATGTTGATATGCTTGAATCCAACTTCCCTCGCCAATGCATAAGCACTTAAAGTCTGCTCGGAATTATGCTTCCTGCCTATCACCTCAAGCACTTTGTCATTAAGCGTCTGCGGATTGATACTGATTCTGTCTGCACCGCCGTTTAATATAGCCGTCAATTTATCTCTGTCGATAGTGTCAGGTCTGCCCGCCTCAACAGTGAACTCCCTGCACGTTGTCATGTCAAAATTTTCATTGACCGTTTTAATGAGTTTTGCAAGCTGTTCTGCATTTAAAGTGGTAGGCGTTCCTCCGCCTACATACACGCTTTCCAACTGCAATTCACATTTTTTTGCAATTTCCGCTGTATATTCTATCTCCCTGCACAGCAATTCAAAATACGGCTCTATCAATTTTTGTGCCTTTTCAATACTCTGCGATACAAACGAACAATAGGAACACCTTGACGGACAAAACGGTATGGAAATATACAAACTGAAAGATTTCGGCTTGCTTAGTGCAAGTATCTTTCTTTCATACTCCTCTGTGACGGCACTTAAATTTGTCTTTTCCTTCGATACAAGCAGTTTATTCATAAAATAATCCCTTGCATAGTCTTTTCCACCGCTCTCTGAAAGCCGTCTGAAAAGCTTTATCGGGCGTACTCCCGTAAGAATGCCCCAAGGCTGTTTTCTGCCCGTCACCCTCACAAGCACTTCATACAAACATACCGCCATTTTTCTTTCTATTGTCTTTGTGTCGCTATCTTCCAATTTACACTCTGCACTTTCACCCGAAAATTCCGCATATATTCTCCCGTCTTTTACAGATGATAGTATATCTTTCTCCCCGATATTCTCAGGCATTCCCTGCAAAACCGTTATTTTCTCATTCGGAAAAAACAGCCTTACTAAATTTTCCGTTTCATAGTGAAATTCATGGTCAATATATATATTCATACAAGTTCTTCTCTCGTCATATAAATATTATTCTTTCTCTCAAAGTCGAGAGATGTCACGCTGTCGTGACCGCAATACACTTTATAATTTCCTTCCAGTGCCGAAAGCTTTCTCAATGAATGTATCATATCATTTCTATCACCTGTCGGGAAATCCGTTCTTCCTATACAGCCTCTGAAAAGCGTATCGCCTGTAAAAATACTATCTCCCAATATATAGCATACTCCGCCTTTGGTATGTCCCGGAGTCGCCATTACTTTTATCTTATCCGTGCCGAATGCAAGCTCGCTTCCGTCCTCAACCAATATGTCTGCATCAAAATGCTCCATTGTCATGCCGAACTGCCATGCTAAATTCAAATCATCTTCATTTGTAAAGTGTGCGTCGTCTTTTCCAATCACTATTTTTGCACTTGGAAATTTCTTTCTCATCTCCGACGCATAACCGATATGGTCCAAATGTCCGTGTGTCAGTAAAATATATTTCACTTTCTCTGCACCGAATTCTTTGATTCTTTTTTCCAACTCAAAAGAATAATCTCCCGTATCAACCAAAAATGCCGACTTTGCTTCATCATCTCTGACAAAATAGCAGTTTGCACCTATCTCTCCCACAACAAATCTTTCTATTTTTATCATGCCAAATCCCTCGAATCTATTATAATGGTAACAGGTCCGTCATTTACCAGCGATATTTTCATATCTGCACCGAATATGCCTTTTTCTACAGTGCCGATACCATTTTTTAACATACACTCACAAAAATACTCATACAATTCATTTGCCCTGTCAGGCTTCTCGGCATTGATAAAATTAGGTCTTCTGCCCTTTCGGCAGTCTGCCGAAAGAGTGAAATTGGATACCACAACCACTCCTGCATTTATATCCTGCAATGACAAATTCATTTTATCATTTTCATCTGTGAATATGCGTAAACCCGCTATTTTTGCACTTAATTTTTCAGCGTCTTTTTCCGTGTCACCGCTCTCCACTCCCAAAAGTATGAGAAATCCTGCTGTGATTCTGCCGACAATCTCTCTATCGACAGAAACACTGCATTCCGAAACCCTCTGTATCACTGTTTTCATTCTTTAATTCCTCTCTATTGAAACTATTCCATTAATACCGCTCAATCGGCTTATCACCATCTTCAAGTGATTGATTCCGTTAACTGTAATAGATACCTCTATGTGTGCCATGCCGTTTTTGAACTCCCTTGAAGTCAGGGCGTGTATGAATATATGCATTGCCGAAAGCTGATTGGTAATATCTGCTAAAAGCCCTGTGCGGTCTGCCGACATAATCTGCAATGTGGATTGGAAAGTTTCATGTGCGATATGGTCAGCCCATTCCGCTTTCACCCAGCGGTCAGGCTCATCTGCCTGTGAAATGTCTTTTGGCACATTCGTGCAGTTCCTCTTATGTATGGATACTCCGTAACCCCTCGTAATAAAGCCGATAATTTCATCTCCCGGCAGGGGATTACAGCATTTTGAATATTTTACAAGACAATCATCTATTCCCTCAATATGCACGCCGCTGCTGACTTTTTTCTTGACAGGCTCCGTTATCACAACGGGAGCAGGCTGTTCAGGCTCTGCATATTTCTTGAAATACTCCTCTTTTATCTTCGGCAGAATTCTCCATAACTGTACTCCGCCGTAACCTATTGATGCATAGAAATCTTCCAGATTATTGCAGTTCTGTCTGTGGATTATATCCGACAGAAACTCTTCTATTTCCTTTTCGGGTACGTTGATATTTAATCTCTTGAACTCTATTTCAAGCTGTGCCTTGCCCTCTATAATATTTTCATCACGCTTTTCACGCTTGAACCACAATCTTATTTTACTTCT
>DBXL01000230.1:17392-28013 GCA_002309275.1 Ruminococcaceae bacterium UBA1213
ACTATCTCACCATTTTTTACTTTATAGTCAATGGGTACAATTCTTTTATCCACCTTTGCACCCGTCATTCTGTGACCGACTTCTGTATGTATCGCATAAGCAACATCTATCACTGTCGCACCGTGAGGCAGACTGATGACATCTCCCTTGGGCGTGAATATAAACACCTCTTCGGGAGCTAAATCCATTTTAATAGTCCTTACAATGTCAGTGGAATCGTTGTCGCTCTGATTTTCAAGCATCTTTCTTATCCATGCAAGACGCTCATCAAGAGCATTTTTCTTTGTAATGCCCTCTTTATATTTCCAATGTGCCGCTATACCGTATTCTGCCGTATAGTGCATTTCCCATGTTCTGATTTGTATCTCAAAGGGGATACCCTCTTTGCCTATAACCGTTGTATGAAGGGACTGATACATATTAGGCTTCGGCGTGGAAATATAATCCTTGAATCTGTGGGGCAGGGGCTTGAATAAATCATGCACTACACCCAGAACATTATAACAATCCGCAACGGTATCGACAATTACCCTGACTGCAAATATGTCATATATTTGGTCCATTGTACGACTTTTCATGTAAGTCTTTTTGTAAATCCCGTGAATACTCTTTACTCTGCCTTCAATATACACGTTATTTATCTCATCTTTCAGGCGTTCATACAAAGTCTGCTTTATCTTCGCTACAAAATTAATTCTATCTCTGCTTTTCGCTTCAAGCTGTCTTTCTATCTCCTCATAGCCTACGGGGTCAAGATAGCGTATCGACAAATCTTCCAATTCTTCCTTGACTGCCCTGATACCCAATCTATGAGCTATCGGTGCATACACTTCCATGACTTCGAGTGCTTTATCTCTCCTGTGCTGTTCCTTCATGCAGTCGATTGTTCTCATATTGTGCAGTCTGTCCGCCAGCTTGATAATAATTACCCTTATATCATTCGACATCGCTATGAGCATTTTACGGATATTTTCCGCCTGCTGTTCTTCTCTTGATGAATACGGAATTTTGCCGAGTTTTGTAACGCCGTCAATGAGTCCCGCAATTTCCGAACCGAACATTTTTGTCACTTCTTCAAGCGTGACGGGCGTATCCTCTACAACATCATGCATGAGTGCTGCCGCTATCGACTCCGAATCCATTCCCAATTCTGCCAATATACAGGCTACCGACGTGGGATGAAGAATATACGGTATGCCTGAAGCTCTGCGCTGGTCACCGTGCATTTTTTCCGCCAGCTTATACGCTCGGTCAACCAACTCAAAATCATAGCTGTGGTCACTCTTTTTCATCAGCTCGACCAGTTCGTGATAATCCTGATAATACTTATGTGTGCTCTCCGACATGGCTAATATCCTCCTTTAATTTAATATATATCGGTGATGCCTGCAAATTTACCTTTACTTTTATATCGACAACTGCTATTTTCAGTCTGTCAAACTCCCTTTCGTACTCTATGAGTCCTCTTTCACTCAGAATTTCAAGTATCATCAATAATTTGAATGCATTTATCTCTACATTGTGAATTTTATACAGCATGGAATCTATGAAATAATATCTCTTTTTCGTGCTTGCGATATATTTATAAACAGCGGCAAAATTCTCTCTCGTAGGAAGTATTTTGATAATTTTATCACTTAAAATACCGCTCTTATACTTGTCATACTCCTGCAGGGAATACATAATTCTCTCATTCGCCACGCCTGATAATTTTATATCCCTTACACTGAAAGATATATTCTCTCTGCCCTGATAAATATTCGTTTCAAGGCATACCGCAAAATCCAATATATCCCCCTCACTGTATGGGAATTCATCAACCGTCGTTGAAAACTTCATCATATTCAGCCTTGCATTATTTCTTGAAACGGCAAGTTTCAGATGTTTTCCCTCTTTCAGCGGAATAATTTTATCAAGACGCATTTCACACAATGCAAATACGGGCTTTGAATTGCCGTAGCCGAAAGGCTCAAACTCCTGTATTTCATGCACCATTTCGGGAAATATCTTTTCAGGGTTCAGCTTGCAGTCGATTTTCACTGCCGACAGAGGCATTTTATCAATTTTATTTGCATAATCGTTAATTGCCTTTCTGAAAGGCTCAATATTCTCTTTTTTAATGCTGAATCCCATTGCCATAGGGTGTCCGCCGTATTTTTCCAGATATTCCGAACACGCAAAAACTGCATCTACGATTGAAAAGCCTGATACACTTCTGCCGGAACCTTTGCATATTTCTCCGCTTTCCGATATGATAATTGACGGTTTTCCAAAAAGCTCCGTCACTCTTGACGAAACAATCCCTATCACCCCTGCATTCCATTTTTCCGAAGATACCACTATCACTCTATCATAAGAATATTCGGGGTTTTTCTTTATATAATCGCATATTTCATTGAATATGTCAAGTTCTATCGACTGTCTTTCTGCATTGAGTTCATTCAGAATTTTTGCTTTGCTCAGTGCCTCTTCACTGTCCTCCGTCATGAAAATCCCCAATGCATCAGACGTTGTTCCAAGCCTGCCTGCCGCATTGATTCTCGGTGCTATCCTGAATCCGATATTCCCTGCATTTACCGTATCTATCCCCGAAACCTGTATCAGACTTGATAAGCCTACTCTTTCCGTATTGGCGATATTCTGCAAACCTGCTTTGACAATCGTTCTGTTTTCGCCCGTCAGCGGTACAAGGTCGGCAACAGTGCCTATGGCGGCTATCTCTCCATAATTTTCCATGATGGAAAACTGCTCGCCCTCCATTGCCATTGCCAGTTTTAACGCCAGTCCCGCTCCGCAGAAATCTTCATACGGTGAAGTGTCATCTGTCCTGTGCGGATTCACCACTGCCACTGCTTTCGGCAGTATATCCTGTGTTTTATGGTGGTCTGTGACTACCACGTCAATTCCAAGAGAATTGGCATAATCTATCTCATTTATCGCAGATATGCCGTTATCCACTGTGACAATAAGCTGTACGCCCTCCTCTTTGAGCTTTTTCACCGCTCCCATATTCATGCCATATCCCTCGGCATTCCTGTCGGGGATATAATACATCACATTGGCAAATACCGATTCAAGATATAAATACAGTATTGACGTTGCCGTTATCCCGTCACAATCGTAATCTCCATATACGCATATTTTTTCACCTGCCGTGACAGCCTTTTTTATTCTTTCAACAGCCTTATCCATATCTTTCAGCAAAAACGGCTCACTCAGTTCCGTTTCCTGTGAAAAAAACTGCTCTATATCCTCCTGTTCCGTTATGCCCCTGATGGAAAGCAAGACTGCCGTAAGTGTGGGCAAGCCATATTTTTCGACAAGCATATTCACTTTTTCCTTGTCAGCCCCTGAAATTATCCACTGTTTCATTCCTTTGCACCGTCCCTTTGTTATATTTTATTATCATATCACTTTTTTTCCTTTAATTCAATATCTTAATCCATTTTTATTTCAAATAAAAAACTGCCGTTTCTTGAAAACAGCAGTTTTAATTCCTAATTTCTCATTGAAGAAGTATGTTTTTCTCTTAAATAGGTCGATTCAAGGTCGGCAAGGTGAAGCTTGATGGCAAGCGGATATTTTTCATAAGCAACGCTTATGGCAAAACTGCCGCCCCTTGCGGCTTCATCAAATCCGCCCATGTGCCATCTTATCGCCACAGCTTCGGCAGGCTTTAATCTGATAAATCTCTCTATCAGAAATACGGATTTTTCCCCGTGACCGAACGGGAATTTATCCTCCACTGCATAATACGGCACTTTCTCCCATTTGCCTGTTTCCTCGTTCTTGACATTGCGTGCGGATACTTTATAAAACTCCGCTTTGCACAAATCATGCAGTAATGCACATATTGCAAAACTTTCCATATTATCCGTTTCAGGCTCAAAATGCTTTTCAACGAGAGTTTTAAATACACTGATACTGTGCATGACAAGTCCCTGTTCACACGCTCCATGAAATTTTGTACTTGCGGGAGCGGTGAAAAAATCCGTCTTTTGAAGCCACTCCAAAAGCTCTGCCGAGCCTTCTCTTTTGATATTTTCTTTGTATATCTGTATAAATTCCTCTTTGTATCCCATAATTACCTCACTTTAAATCATCATTATATACGGCTCTCTCTCCGCCTATGAATTTCAGTCGGGTGCGTGCTGAGGTGATGTGTGCCTCACCTATATTTTTTACCGAAAGAGTCAGCGGTACGGCTACCTCTTTCAAATGCATTCCTATCAGAACGCCCCCTATGTCTATACCCGCATCGGCTTTGATATGCTCCACCGCAACAGGCTCTTTCAAAGTCTTATAAGTTATCGTCGCAAATGAACCGCCTGCTTTCGGCTGGGGAACGACATTGACAAACTCCCTGTTCTGTGACAATGCGACGGCTTTTTCGGTAATAATCGCCCTGTTGAGATGTTCACAGCACTGGGAAGCTATGTATATATTTCTTTTTGCAAGTTCGGGGAAAATGCCGTCAAAAACCGCCTGTGCGATTTCCATGCTTGACGCTGTGCCAAAGGACTTGCCTGCAACCGTGCTTGACGAACACCCTACTACAAATATACTGCCCTCTTTTAAATTTGCCTTTTCAAGTATTTCAAGGACAGCCTGTTTTGCCTGTGCGGTTATTTCTTCATACATTTCCAAACCTCTCCTTTTTTTCATAAACACTTCAAGGCACCTCTTTTTTGAGATGCCTTGAAAAATGATTCTCTTTTTTTACAGATTACTCTGCACTTTCTTCTGTTTCGTTGACTGCCTTCATTGACAGGCTGATTCTTCTCTTGTCAAAGTCAACAGCTGTTATTTTAACTGTCACTTTCTGACCTACAGAAAGAACGTCCTGCGGTTTCTCAACTCTTTCGTCGGAAATCTGAGAAACATGGATAAGACCGTCAATATGCGGAAGAATGTTTGCGAATGCACCGAAAGGAGTCAATCCAACAATTTCTACTTCACATACCGTTCCTACAGGATATTTTGTCCTGAGTATCTCCCACGGATTGTCTTCTGCTTTTTTGTAGCCGAGAGAAATTTTTCCTTTTTCTGCATCGAGAGCTTTTATGTAAACTTCGATTTCATCGCCTACATTCACAACTTCTGACGGATGTTTGATTCTGTTCCATGAAAGTTCGGAAATATGAACCATGCCGTCAATACCGCCTATATCAACAAATGCACCGTAAGAAGTGAGTGACTTAACGATACCTGTATATTTCTTGCCTACTTCTGCATCTGCCCAGAATTCATCCGCTTTCTTTCTGCGTTCCTCATTGAGTACGGCACGGACAGAGCCTACAGCACGTCTTCTCTGGGGAGTTGTTTCGATAACCTGGAAAGAAACCTCCTGCTTGAGAAGCTCATTGACATCATCATCTTTTCTTGCTGTTGCAAGTGACTTCGGGATAAATACCTTTACGCCGTTGGAAACTGCTATTACTCCGCCTTTTACCACTTCGGTAACAACGCCTGTTACAACCGTTTTCTCTTCACAGGCTTTTACAATTTCGTCCCAGCCCTTTTGAGAATCGATAATTCTCTTGGAAAGGAGAATGGTGCCCTCCTGGTCGTTTGTCTTCATAATCTTGAGGTCAAGCTCATCGCCCACTTTTACAAGATCTTCAATCTTTGCATTCGGATCGCTTGAAAGCTCGTCAAGAGGAACGATACCGGTCTGTTTTCTGCCGACATCAACTCTTACCTCAGTTGGCGTAACTTCTACAACAACACCTTTTACCCTTCCATCTGTATTATAAGTCTTGAGAGACTCTTCCAAAAGCTCCTTAAAGTTTTCTTCGCCTTCCTCAACCTTTTTCATTTCTTCTTTAATTTCTTCTGTCATGGTTTGTAAAACCTCCTTTATAATGCTTGCCGGAGTTGACGCACCGGCTGTAACGCCTGCACGACAGGCTTTTTTCAATGCTGACTTCGGCAGTTCGTCAGCGGTTTCGATGAGATACGTTTCCTCACATTTACTCTTGCATATATGAAAGAGTTTATTCGTATTGGAACTGTGTTTTCCGCCTATCACAAGCATAAGATCCGACTGTGATGCCAATATTTCCGCTTCCGACTGTCTTACAGACGTTGCATTACATATTGTACCATAAATTTTTAGATTTGTACAGAGTTTTTTCAATTTTTCCAAAGATTTTTTCCATTCTGCCACATCAAAAGTGGTCTGAGCAACGACACACACACTTTTTTCATTCAAATGCGGATTTTCTTTTAATACTCTTTCCAAATCTTCGCTGTCCGAGAAAGTATGATACTCCGAACTGCAGTATCCTATGATGCCTTGTACTTCGGGGTGATTCCGATTGCCTGCAATTAGTATTATATCACAAAGTTTTGAATGTTGCAACACTATATTATGAATTTTTTTTACAAACGGGCAGGTCGCATCACGGTAGTCCAGATTCATGGACTTTATTTCATTTTCAGCACTTCGGGGTATGCCGTGTGCCCTTATCACAAGCACTGAATTTTCATCAACGTCTTGAGGAGTCCGGGCTATTTTTACTCCTCTTTCCTCAAATTCACGCACTTTTTGCGGATTGTGTATGATAGGACCGAGTGTAAATACGCTTTTCCCCTCGTCAAGCAGTTCTTCCACTATATTAATTGCACGGTTTACGCCAAAGCATAACCCTGCCGATTTTGCAACCGTTATCTTCATTTCAAATCATTTTCCCTCATTTTTTTTATTTCTCCCATAATCATTCGGCTTGCATTCCTGTATTCTTCGGGAGTACCCTTTTCAAGTCCGAGTGCCTTTGGTGTCATAGGCTCGCCTATTGAAACGGTGACTTTTTGGAAAAGCCTGTATTTCTTGTTTTTCGGCGTTATGCAGACGGGTATCACAGGCACATTCATCTGATAGGCGATAATTGACGCTCCCGATTTCGGTCTTAAAAACTCACCTGTTTTGGAACGCGTGCCCTCTATGAATATTCCGAGAAGTCTGCCTTTTTTAATAACTTCCTCTGCTTCATTGATAGCCTTGCCGTCACCTGCCCCACGCTCTACGGGAAAAGCCCCCAGCCATTTTATCACCATTGCACCAAACGGATTTTTAAACAGCTCCGCCTTTGCCATATAATACACCTGCCTGCTCAAAGACACTCCCAGCATAATCGGATCATGGTTCGACAGATGATTGGAACAAATAATATAGGCTCCCTTTTTCGGCAAATTTTTCTTTCCGTTTACTTTATAGAAAAACATCAGCTTATATATTGGAAGTAATATACATCTGCCTATAAAATACAAAGGATTCATTAAATATCTGCCCTTTCTTTTATAATCTCCGTTATCTTCTTCACGGATTCTTCAAATGTCATGCCCGATGTATCGACTATTACCGCATTTTCGGCAGGCTTCAAAGGAGCAATTTCCCTGTTGCTGTCGTTGTAGTCACGCTTCACTATATCTGTGAGAACCGTTGCATAATCCGCTTCTTCACCCTTTTCGGCAAGCTGTAAAACACGTCTTTTCGCCCTTATTTCAGGCGATGCCGTCAAAAATATTTTTACCTGTGCATTCGGCAGAACCACTGTCCCTATGTCCCTGCCGTCCATGATGACATTATCCCTTTTAGCAAAATTTCTCTGCAAGTCAAGCAGATATTTTCTCACTTCGGGTATCGCCGAAACAGTCGATGCCGCCATTGATACATTTTCTGTGCGTATCTCCTGCGACACGTCAACATCATTCAATAATATATGCTGTTCGCCGTTGAGGAAAACAATACTTATATCTATCTCCTGCAAAAGCTTTTCAACAGCACTGCTGTCACCCTCATCTACGCCCTTTTTGATGCAGGCAAGTCCTACTGCTCTGTAAATAGCCCCTGTATCAACATACACAAATCCCAATGCAGATGATACTTTTTTTGCAATCGTGCTTTTGCCTGCCCCGGCAGGACCGTCTATTGCTACCGCTATCATACATTCTCCCCCTAAAATATCATATTTATACAAACATTATAGCATATTTTTCCAAAATTACAATAACAAAATCCCCGATTTCTTCAAAAAAATCGGGGATTTATATTTATCCTTCAATCTTATTTTCTTCAAGCATTTTGATGCCCTTGCAAAGATATACAACAAATACTACCGTCTTTGCAATATTCAGACAGCCTGTAATCAATGTCAAAAGCAATTCTATCGAGGGGAAAAAGACATTTGCAAAACCGGACAATATTGCCATAACTGCAAGCACTATCACAACTGTACAAACCGTTTTGCCGTTGTTGTCAATCTTTGTATTGCCCAATTTCTGAGCCAGACTGCGAACACCGTTTATAATGCAAATCATTACAATTACTGCAAGCACTTTTACCGCAAGTGAAAGTACAGAGCCAACCCAGCCCTTGAAAAATGCACTTACTACGGAAACGATAATTCCTGCAATAATAAATATCAACGCATTGTCAAAGCCCTCGTCATCTGTTTTTGCCTCATTTACGCCTACTATCTGCATGATGTAAGCTACTATTGCCAAAATCATGGAACCAAATCCCAAAATTATGAATATAGAACCTCCGCCCATTGCTTCGGCAACCTGCTGAGAAGATATATCGTCTTTACCTCCAAAACCGCCCATTTGGATTACCGACACCAACACGATAAGTGCTGCAATCGACGTACCCACAATGTCCAGTATTCCGGCAATTTTCAAGGTTTTCAGTCCCTCATAAGCCTTTGCAAACTTTGTTACTTTAACTTCTTTAATTTCATTCATTTCGTTCATTTCCTTTCAAATTATTTTGTGTTTTTGAACTGTGTGATTATTATATCACGTTTTGCCAAAATGAAAATCGGTAAATTTCCAACTTTCTCAATTAAAAAATCGTCTGTTTTCTACTTCTTCACTTTAAAAGTCAAACGTGGCTGTCACGCTTTCCTGATACATCTTTTTTTACCTCCGAACCTGAAAAGTTTCTTGTATTTTTGAACTGAGATTATAATACCATATAATGAAAAAAATGCAATCAAAAATCCCCCACTTTCAGAATGAAAAAGTGGGGGATTTTCTGCTTTTTTTAGTTTGTAACATTTACTTCAAAGTATTTCTTTGCAATAGTGCCTGTACTGTCCTTGACCTTCACGCATACATTATAGCCTGTTGCTTTATACGGCTTCACAGCTACTTTTGCATTGGTACTGTAATTCTGCTTGACAGTCCATTTTGTATCACTGTTTTTCTTATAAAGCACTGCATAGGTATAATCACCCATACCGCCTACCGCTTTGGCATTCACCGTAAATGTACTGCCATACTTTATAGAAGTGGCTGAAATCGTGGAGTTATTGGCAAGCTTGGCATTGACCTTTACGTCAAAGAATTTTTTTACAATCGTTCCGCTGCCGTCTTTTACCTTTACGCATATACTGTAATCCGTCGCTTTGGCCGGCTTTATTACTACCTGGGAATTGGTTGTGTAATTCTGCTTGACAGTCCATTTTGTATCACTGTTTTTCTTATAAAGCACTGCATAAGTGTATGAACCCATTCCACTGGCTGCCTTTGCATTCACTGTCACTGTCCCTCCCAAAACTATCTTACTTGCAGAAATACTGCTTTCATTGGTCAGAACCGTTTCAACAAATTTGATTTTCTTTCTCTGTGCATATCTCTGGGCTTCGGTATCCTTTGTACCGTATATGGTGACGTTTTCACAAAAAAGAAATGCACTGCTGCTGATACTGTTCACTGTTGCAGGAATGGCTATTTTTCTGAGAGCGGAACAATCGCAAAATGCTGTCATTCCTATGCTTGCCACTCCAAACGGCAGCTCCACTTCCGTTATTTTCTGACAGCCCTGAAATGCACAGTTCGATATATAGGAAACACCGCTCGGTACACTGTATTTTCCTGACTTCCCTGCCGGAAACTGCACAAGCCTGTCCATTGCTTTTGTAAAAAGAACGCCGTCACGGGATACATAATTTGCATTTCCTGACGCAACATTGATTTTTTCAAGAGCATAACACTCACTGAATGCACCATAACCTATATTTGTCACTTTTGAGGAAATCGCAACTTCTTTGATTGACTTGCAGTAATTGAAAGCATACTCTCCTATGCTTTTGAGAGATGATGGCAGAGTAAGAACGGCAAGATTCTCACAGCCTGCAAATGCCATACTGCCTATTTCTTCAATGCTGTTTGGCAAAGAAAGCGTCTTTACGTTCTCACACTGATTGAATGCTTCTGACGCTATTCTTGTGACAGGCTTTCCGTCTATCTCTGACGGAACATTGATAGTAACTCCGGTACTTTTGCACTTGCTGATAGTAACGGTATTTCCCACAACCGTATATTCAAAACTGCCGTAAGTCGCCGCATTTACAGAAATTCCACTTGAAATTCCTGTATAGTCCACCATACCCGTCATTTCCGCACCGGCAAGCATTGCTGTACAAAGCATTACCGCAAGCACTCTTTTAAAATTTTTCACAAAAATCACCCTTTCCTTTCAAAAAAAATCAAACCCCATTTTTCATAACACTGCACATTGCACACTGCACATTGCACATTGCACATTGCACATTGCACATTGCACATTGCACATTGCACATTGCACATTGCACATTGCACATTGCACACTGCA
>DBXL01000154.1 GCA_002309275.1 Ruminococcaceae bacterium UBA1213
CCGTGAAATGAAAAAAAGAGGTTATCTCTACGGCAAAGGACTGAATATGGTAGAGATAGAATCATCTGTTACAAAGGGCGGAATACCCGAAGGTATTATTTCGGCTTATACAATCGAAAAAAATCAGTTTTTGATGCCTGCAATAACCTGTATTCCGAGTGAGGCATTAAAGTGCGGTGAGGAATCCGACATGAAATATATAAAAGCTTTCTATGCACTCAAAGAAAAAGACCTTACATATTTTGCCGCTGTGTTCAACTCAAATATAATCGACCTTATTCAATATATAGTTGAAAATCATGATATTCTGTGTGATGATATTCAAAACGGAAGAATAAGCGATAAAATTGATATTCCGTCGGATATAAAAGAGAAACTGAACAGAAAACTTCGTCCCGATTTAAAAAGGGCTGCTGAACTCCGAAAAATCTTTAAAGAAAATCCTGATGATTTGATGAAGAAAATCTGGCCGAAACTTTGCTTTATCATGGGCATAGGTGCGGGAGAATTTTCTTCGTTTACAAGAAAACTGAAAAAATTATGCGGAAATGATGCGGTTTTCTATAATGAAACATATTCTTCGAGCGAGTCACTTATTGCAGGCGGAATGGAAACGGAAACAGAGGATTATTTTCTGCTTTTTGACAACGGATTTTTTGAATTTATCCCCGTTGAAGATGAAAACAGCCGCCCTTTGATGCTGAATGAACTGAAAGTGGGAGAGTTGTATGAAATTGTTATTACAAATCTTTCGGGACTGTACCGTTATCGAATAAAAGATGTTGTGCGTGTAACGGGATATAAAGGAAAAGTGCCGTTGCTCAGTTTTGCATACAGGAAAAATCAGGTAATAAATATTACGGGTGTAAAACTGACAGCAGAACATATAACAGGTGCTGTGAAATCGTTTGAAAAAAGAACGGGTATTATCATAAATGATTATTGCATTTATCCCGATACGGACAGCATACCTTGGAAAATTGTTATGTTTATCGAAACTCAGTCGAATATATCCCCTGAAATCGTTGGACAGCTTGAAAATATATTTGATGAAGAACTTTCAAAAACAAACCGTGAACATGGGCGTATGCTGAAAATAGGGGAAACTTCTCCGTCAGCTGTTTATCCCGTGCAGAACGGTACTTTCGGAAAATACAGAGAATATAAAATATCAAAAGGTACTTCACAAAATCAGGTAAAATCTATCCGTGTGATAAACTCTCGGGAACAGTTGGATTTCTTAAAAAAATATATAAGAGTATTGAAAAAGTGATATAAAAAAGAAAAAGTGTTATTGAATTAGAAGTGGGACTTGCACAGACATCAAACTGCACAAGCTGAATGATATTTTGTTGTTGAAAAAGGAGAAATTTTGTTTTTGACTTTGATTTAATGTATATTTGTTGGACATAAGTTGGACAGTGAGTGTTAGAATAAATATAGGGCAAATTTGCTCTGCATTTATTATTTGAAAGGTGATTTTATATGGAAAACAAAAGGAAAGATTCTTCATTGACATGGAAAATATCATCAGCAGTTTTGGCAGTAGCATTGGTTTCGGTAAGCTGTACATGGGCAATTACCGCAAACAGCAGTCATACTGCTCTGCCTGCCGGAGATACATCGGTCACGGCAAGTGTGGTATCCGAAACATCACAGGTAAAAGAAACAGATGTTCTTTCACTCTGGACAGAGAATGCACCTCTTAAATCCGAATTGACGGCTTATATGAAAACCATTACCGATGAGAGCAGTGCAGACTTTATCCCTGTAGAAAATCGTATCGCTGTATTTGATATGGACGGCACACTTTGTTGTGAAACCGATCCGGGCTATTTCGACCACAAACTGCTGTATCATCGTGTCGTTGAAGATGCCGATTACAAGGACAAAGCAAGTGATGAAGAAAGGGAAACAGCCGAAATTATCAAAACTTATTTTGAAACGGGTGAATATCCGAGTGGACTTGATGTGAATCATGGCAAAGCCGTTGCAACTGCATTCAAGGGAATGACAACCGAAGAATTTGATGCTTATGTCAAAGCTTACAGAGATGAGCCGATGGAAAGCTATACAAACATGACAAACGGTCAGGCATTTTATAAGCCTATGTTGGAAGTAGTTGATTATTTGCAGGCAAATGATTTTAAAGTGTATATTGTCAGCGGTACGGACAGACTTATCACAAGAGGATTGGCAGAGGGAGTTATTGATATTCCGTTAAGTCAGATGATAGGTTCGGATGAAAATCTGGTGGCAAGCGGTCAGGGTGATAAAGACGGTCTGGATTATACTTTCGGCAAAGATGATAAAGTGATAACAGGCGGAGAGTTTCTTATCAAGAATCTGAAAATGAATAAAGTCAGTGTTATCGAGCAGGAAATCGGTGTACAGCCTGTTTTGTGTTTCGGCAATAGCAGTGGGGATGCAGCTATGGCAAACTTTACAATAAACAATAACAAGTATAAGAGTGCGGCATATATGCTGTGCTGTGATGATACGGAGCGTGAAAACGGCAATGTTGAAAAAGCCGATAAAATGCGTAAAACCTGTGAAGAAAACGGATATACCGCTGTTTCAATGAAAAACGACTGGAAAACCATTTACGGTGACAGCGTGACAAAAACGAGTAATTAAGCGAGGAGAAAAAATGACATGAAAAAGAAAATTATAGCGTTTATTATGGCATCAGTGCTTGCCTTTTCTGCTGCCGCTTGTGGCAACATTGAAAACGGAGAAAGCAAAGTTTCAACTGAATCAGTTGTTTCCGACAGCAGCAATCAGCAGTCAGCTCAAGCAGAAAATAAGACAACTGCATTTGAATATTGGACGGATGATTCCCCCGCAATGAAGTCTATTATGGCTTTTGTTTCGGAAGTAACCGATGAAAAGTCGGATAAGTTCGTTCCTGCCGAAAAGAGAACTGCCGTATTTGATTCTGACGGCACTTTGTACGGAGAGCTTTTCCCGACATACGTTGACCAGTGTTTGATGATACACAGACTGGCTCATGATGATACCTACAAGGGAAATGAAGAAGATACAGCTTACTGCAAGGCGTTGGAAGAATATCTTCTGAACGGCGGCGAAAAGCCGAAAGCTCCCCGTTCTTCAGGTGATATTATTGCAGATGCTTTCAAGGGCTTTACTGTAGAGGAGTACCGTGAGTATGTACGCAAATTCATGTCGGAACCTGTTGCGGGATTTGAAAATATGACCTATGCCGACGGCTACTATAAACCAATGGTTTCACTTATCAAATATCTTACCGAAAACGGTTTCAAGGTTTATATCAACAGCGGTGCAGAAGTCAATATGCTGCGTGAATTGTCAAGTGATGTTTTAGGTGAGTATATTCCGTCTTATCAGGTGATAGGCACAAGATTCGGCATTACGGCAGAAAACAGAAGTGATGATGTCAAGGCTCGTGATTACACACCTTCGGCAGATGAAAAAATCATATTTGACGGCACAGTGAAATTCAAGAATCTTAAACTTAATAAAGTTGTCAGCATAATCAATGATATAGGAATATCTCCGCTTTTGGCATTCGGCAACAGTTCGGGCGATTTAGCTATGGGACAGTATGTAATGCAGCACGGTGGTAAAGCGTTCATGCTGCTTTGTGATGATACAGACAGAGATCACGGTGATACAGAGGTAGCAGCCTCTTTCAAGGAAGATTGTGACAAGATGGGAATTGAAACGGTTTCCATGAAGAATGAGTTTGCAACGATATACGGTGATTTCAAGCTCACGGCTTACAGTGATACAGCGGAATCACTTGCACCGGCAGCGTAAATAACAGCAGGGAGTAATTGTTAGTATGAAATCGGAATATGTGATTTTAATTCCTGTTTTATTGCAGATATTCGGGTTGAGTATTGCTGTGAGCATGGATATTTATATACAGAAACGGCAAAAGAAAATCATGATGTTTATTTTGTTTTTGGTGTTAAGTCTGATTGTGCAGAATGTGTCGGAATATACGCTCGCCAAGCATATTGCAATGCCGTATGTCAGAACGATAGTTTC
>DBXL01000068.1 GCA_002309275.1 Ruminococcaceae bacterium UBA1213
TTCAAATTTGCTCATTTATAGTTGTAAAGATGAATGCAGGAACAAGGGAAACGGCAACGAGCATAACAGAAATTACACAATTTACAACAGACCATGCTTTTTTCTTCATGCCTTGAATTTTTTTACGTCTGATAAGCCACATAATGCCTGCAAGTATGAAACGTACTGCAACCACTGTCAATGCACCGAAAAAACGCCATTTAAAATTAACTGCAGGTATGAGTATCATGCCAAGTAAAAATGCTGTTTCCACAGCCCTGACAATAACCCTATTTTTCAGTCATGCGGATTTTTCACCGAATTTCGTAAATGTCATTACCACCAAAGTAATCTCTGCAACTGCAAACAAAATTAAAAATGTCATTCCCATGATTTAACAACCTTTCGTTTTTTATTATGGCTGAATTATACATCAGGGCATGTTTTATNNTGCAACAAAATCAAATGTAAGATGCAGTTTGAAAAAAAAGGGAACAGATTTTTTAAGAAATCTGTCCCTTTAGTAGTCTTACCGCTTTTAATTCAAATAATCCTGTCCAACAATTCAGGCAATCGGCAAAATTCTGTCAATTCCGGCACGGTTTCACGGATAGTGCCGAATCCATAGGCGGCATGAATAAAATCAACTCCTGCTTTCACAGCCGAATCATAGTCCCCCTGAATATCGCCTATATAATACGCCTTTTCAAGACCGTTTCTTTTGGCAAGAAGGTCTATGTTATCCCCTTTTTCCTTCAGATTGTTTCCATAGCACTCTATATCTTCAAAGTATTTCCAGAAATCAAAATGGTCAAGAAATGCTTCTATATAGCCTTTCTGACAGTTGCTGACGATATAAAGGTGATACTTCTCTTTCAGTGATACAAGTGTCTTTTCCAGACCGGAATATAATTCTCCACCATTTTTTCTGAGATAATCATTTTCATATTCACAGCACATATCAAGCAGTTTCATTCTTTCCTCTTTGGGAAGGTCTGAAAAAATAATATCTGCAATTTTATCCATTGTCAGCCCCATAACGTTCATTATATCCTGTTTTGTTATATTTCTGTCATAACCGGATTTTTTTAATTGTTCAGTCCATGAAGCTGCCACATTTTCCGAAGAATCCCATAATGTACCGTCCATATCAAAAATAAGACCTGTTTTCATCAGCTTTCCACCATTCTGTTATAAATTTCATTCAACTGTCCTCTGTCATGCCTGACCTCACTCAAAATCGTGATTCTTCCCTGACGCACAGTACGGGCTTTTTCCCACATATCCGCAAACATCTCTTCTGTGATACCATAGCTTTTCGGATTGAAGTCCAGACCGTATGTATGGAAAAAATCAATCATGCCGTCAGGCGACTGTCCCTGAAAAATGCAGGCAGGTATGCTTCCCATCGCCACGCCCAGACCGTGTGATATTTTGATATTCGGATAATACTCTTCTATAGCGTGTGCAAAAAGATGCTCACTGCCGCTGCAAGGTCTTGATGAACCTGCTATTTCCATTGCAAGCCCGCCCATGACAAGTGCCCTTGACAGTATTCTTATAAACACACGACTTTTCATATCCTTTTCATCACAGTGATACACCGAGTCATAACTCATTCTTGAAAGTGCATAGGCAAAGTCCTCTACATTTTCAGAAGTCTTTGAGGCAGATAATTTCCAGTCAAAAAGTGCTGTATGCTTTGCAATGGTATCGCCTATCCCTGAAAGAGTCTGTCCGATAGGTGCATTGGCTATCATATCGGTATCGACAATAATAGCCGTAGGTATTTTGCAGGCTATGGTTTTTCTTGCACAGCCCTCCGTTTCAAGCACCGAAAAAGGTGAGGCAAGTGAATCATTGCTCAGAGAAGTTGGCATACAGATATAAACAGCTTTACTGATATGTGCCGCATATTTTGCCGTATCAAGTACCCTGCCGCCGCCTATGCCGATAATGACTTTTATATCCTCAATACAAACTTTTTTGGCAATCTTAACAGCTTCATCAAAGCTGGCACTGTTCATTGCAATAATTTCTGCGTTGCCGAAATCCTTGCTTATATCCGATATTTTCTCTTGATAGAGGTCTATTAAAAATTGTTCGGATACAACAATCGTTTTCTGTCCGATAATATCGGGAATGTAACGTCTGATGATTTCATCAGAGTGAAAAAAAGCGTCATCTTCTACCGCAAGGCAGATAGGAAGATTGAATCTTGTATGCTGGTTCATTTCGGATACCTCCATAATCGTAAATTTCTGACCGGTATTATTATATCACATCTGCATATCTCAGGGCTATAGTTTAAAAAAAATTTTTTCACTTTTCAATACAGAAAGCCTGAAGCAAGTACAAAACGCTTGTTTCAGGCTTTCTATTTCCGTGTTCACACACTTGAGAAACTCTTATTTTTCCGTGCAGAACTCCACTTTTTTACCTTCGAGTATCATATTGGTAGTTCTTACGGCACACATCTTTCCGCACATCGAACAGGTATGCCTGTCAGTAGGAGGGGTACTTTCAAAATATGCCTTTGCTTTCTCTCCGTCAACCGCTATCTCAAACATCTTATCCCAGTCAACTTTGTGTCTTGCCTCTGCCATTTCATTGTCTTTATCCCTTGCATGAGGAATTCCCTTTGCTATGTCTGCCGCATGGGCTGCAATTCTGCTTGCGATAATGCCCTCTTTGACATCGTTTATATCAGGTAATCTCAAATGCTCCGCCGGCGTTACATAACACAGAAAATCTGCTCCCGACGCTGCTGCGATTGCTCCGCCTATTGCTGATGTAATGTGGTCATATCCGGGGAATATGTCCGTTACAAGCGGTCCCAGAACGTAAAACGGTGCATTATGGCATATACGCTTTTGCAGTTTCATATTTGCCGCTATTTCATTCATTGCCATGTGTCCCGGTCCTTCCACCATTACCTGTACATTTCTTGCCCATGCTCTTTCCGTCAAGGCTCCGAGTTCAATTAATTCGGCTATTTGTCCTGCGTCTGTTGCGTCATCTATACAGCCAGGTCTGAGAGCGTCACCAAGACTGATTGTTACATCAAATTCTTCGAGTATATCCAGAACTTTATCATAATATTCATAAAAAGGATTTTCATTTCCCGTCATCATCATCCATGCAAAAAGAAGTGAACCGCCACGGGATACGATATTCATTTTTCTCTTGTCACGCATGAAAGCTTCAACGGCTCTGCGGTTGATTCCTGCATGAATTGTCATAAAGTCAACGCCCTCTTCGGCATGGGCTCTCACTACTTTCAAAAAATCCTCTGCGGTAATTTCCAGCAAGTCTTTTTCAAGATACCCGATAGCGTCATACATGGGAACGGTGCCTATCATGGCAGGTGATTTTTCAACAAGCTGTTTTCTGAAAGTATTGGTTTTGCCGTAGTTGCTTAAATCCATAATAGCCTCTGCACCGAATTTCAATGCCATATCCACTTTTTGCATTTCAATATCATAGTTTTTGCAGTCGCCGGAAATGCCTAAATTGACATTTATTTTTGTTCTCAAGCCTGCACCGATTCCCTCTGCTGATATAGACTTGTGATTGATGTTACACGGTATGCATACTTCTCCCTTTGCCACTGACTGCATGATTTCTTCAGGGGTTTTATACTCCTTTTGTGCAACAACTTTCATTTCAGGCGTGATAATTCCCTTTTTGGCGGCTTCCATCTGTGTTTTATAGTTTCTCATAAAATTATTATCCTTTCGGTTATCAAAATTTTTTTCAATCGGCAAATCTGCTTTTAAGGTCAAAAGCGTGATTCATAGGTCCTGAACCCTTTCCCAAGTCAAGCATTGCCCCCAAAGCTCCCGATATGTATTCTTTGGCTCTTTCAACGGATTTTTCAAGAGAATATCCCTTTGCAAGATTGGCGGCAATCGCTGAAGAAAGTGTACAGCCTGTGCCGTGCGTATTGGGATTATCAATTCTTTTTCCCTTGAAATGCGTAATTTTTCCGTTGGAATACAGTATATCGTCAGCATCGCTGATATTATGCCCGCCCTTTACCAGAACGGCACATTCAAATTTTTTTCCTATGGTGACAGCTGATTTTTCCATATCATTTTTATCGGAAATTTTCATGCCTGAAAGCACTTCTGCTTCGGGTATGTTCGGAGTGATTATATCTGCTATGGGAAAAAGTTTTTCTTTCAGTGTATTCACTGCACTGTCACCAATAAGTTTTGCTCCGCTTGTAGCCACCATGACAGGATCAACTACAATATTTTCTGCCCTGTAAAATTTCAGTCTTTCAGCGATTACTTCAATCAGTGCCGATGACGATACCATGCCGATTTTGACTGCATCGGGGCGAATATCCTCAAAAACTGCATTAATTTCCTTTGCAAGAAAATCCGCATCAGCTTCAAGAATCGCTGAAACGCCTGTCGTATTCTGAGCCGTGAGAGCCGTCACCGCACTCATGGCATACACCCCGTTAAGAGTCATTGTTTTGATGTCCGCCTGAATTCCGGCACCTCCGCAGGAGTCACTGCCTGCGATTGATAATGCTGTTTTCATATTCACTCTTCCTTTCAGGAAAATTTTGCATTATTTTTATAAAGCGTTGTGAAGTGGTGTCCCCGACTCAACGCTGAAATTTTTTTCAAACTGACAGCTTCAGTTTTTCGCTTATTGCCCTGAGTTCACTTGCAGACTGCTTCGGCTCAGGGCTTTTCATTATCGCCGAAACAACGCATATTCCCGAAATACCCGTATTTTCAAGCACATGGCAGTTATCTTTATTCAGACCGCCTATGGCATTCACAGGCACATTGACAGCCCTGCATATATCTTTCAAAGTGTCAACCGATGTCAGAACGGTTTTGACTTTTGTAGTGGTGGGGTATATCGCACCTACTCCAAGATAGTCTGCACCGTTTTTCACGGCTTCAAGTGCCTGTACAACAGTCTTTGTTGTTGCACCTATTATCATGCCGTCACCCACAATTTTTCTTGCCGTATTCACGGGCATATCACTTTGTCCGAGGTGTACGCCCTCTGCTCCCACTGCTAAAGCGACATCTATTCTGTCATCAACTATCAGCGGGACATTGTATTTTACAGCAATTTCATGTACCTTTTCTGCAAGGTGCATATATTCCCTTGTGGATTTGTCCTTTTCACGAATCTGCATAATAGTGACACCGCCTGAAAGTGCCTGTTCCACTTTGTAAAGAAATACATTTTCTTCCATTCCTGTGCTGTCCGTGATAAAATACAGGCTTGTATCAAATTGTTTCAAGTGTCGGTTCCTCCGCTTTCATATATTTTTCAATATCGGCATTTCTCAAAAGAGAAAGCGAGTCAAGAAGTGCTGTGTAAAAACTTCCCGTTCCCTCTTTCACAGAGGCAAGTTCTCCGCATATTCCCATTACAGTGCAGGCGGTCACTGCCGATTCAAAACCGCCTGCAACCGACAAATATACAGCTGTCAAAGCTCCCTGCATACAGCCTGTACCCGTTATTTCCGCAAGGCGTGGAGAGCCGTTATGAATATATGCAACTTTTTCCCCGTCTGTGACAATATCCGTTTTACCGCTTGCAAGTACAACAGCATGATATTTTTTGGAAGCGGATACCGCTGAATCAAGTGTTTTTTCAAACGTGGCGGAGGAGTGGGAATCCACTCCCGCACTCCTGTATTTTTCATCGGACAATGCACATATTTCAGAGTAATTTCCTTTTATCACTGTCGGGATATGCATAGCAAGCAGTTCATGCACATAATTTCTTCTTAACTGTGAGCAGGAAATACCTACAATATCGAGGACTGACGGAATGTAATATTCTTTTGCAGTGACGGAGGATTTTTTAATTGACTCCATACGCACGTCAGTGATATTCGCTATATTGAGCATGAGGGCAGACGCTGTGGCAGTTATCTCCTGCACTTCAAGAGGATGTTCTGCCATAATCGGTCTTGCCCCTGCCGACAGCACCGCATTCGCACACATATTAATTGATATAGGATTAGTAATGCAGTGTATCAGCGGTCTTTTTTCATATACGCTGTTTCTGACAGTGTTGATTTCAAGTGCATTCATCAAGCATCAGCCTTTATATTTTTATGTTGGAGAGTTTTAACTATGTAATATACCAGACCTGCCAGAATGAAAGCTCCCATAGACGAAAAAGCAATAACAGTCCAGAGTGTTGAGCCTATGTTGAAAATCCCCGTCAAAATGCTTATGACAAGATAGACAATGACACCCAGAGCTGCAATGGTCAGGGCATTTCCTAAAATTCCGCTGTTGTCATCATAGGATTTTGTATTAAGCATACTCTGAAATTTTTTCAGCAGACCAGCCCCTGCAAGCTTTTTCAGGAAAACAAAGGCAATGCTTCCGCCTATGAGTGTTCCGCATGTGAATGACGGTACATAGAAAAGCCATGTTAAACCCGTTTTTCCCCAGAGAAACGTCATAACAGGATAAGATACGATTGCACCAATAATACCCGTGCCGACAATCTCACCGAGAACGGCAAAAATAATTTTACCCTTTGAAAGCCTGTAGAAAACGCCTGACAGAAAAGCACCAAATACCGCTCCCGTCAAAGCAAGAGGAGGTATTCCCATAACAGTCATGCGGATAATGCCGATGATGAAGGCACAAGCCAGAGAATACCACGGACCTAAAAGAACGGCACAGGTGATATTAATGAAATGTGCCATGGGACACATACCTTCAAAGCGGAGAATCGGAGATATAACGACTCCCAAAGCTATGAGAAATGCCATGACTGCCAGATTTAAAAGATTGCTTTTGTGTTTCATAAAAAATTCCTTCTTTTCGTTAATTTATACGGATACAGAATATCCGCACGGTCGGAAATCAATTTTTCCCTCTCACGCCGAAACACGGCTTCCCATCGCAAAAAAATCAACGAACACAAGGAGCTCCCCTTCTGTCCTGTAAGGATTTTATTTTGATACC
>DBXL01000123.1:0-10118 GCA_002309275.1 Ruminococcaceae bacterium UBA1213
CTGTTTATAAAATCAAACTTTTACAAGAAACAAAAACTACGCTCCTATGTTCCTTTAAAGGCATACAGCCCCACCACTCTAGGCTCGACATAGTTATATTATACGATTGAATTTTGATAAATTAACTTATGATGCTTGATAATAGTAAGTTTCAAAAATCAAACGTATTGAAAAACACGGAGTAAGAATACAATAATCTAACTCCGTGTTTGGATTCATAAGAAATTGAAAACGAAAGAATTCTATTTTTTCTTTTGAATCAAATTTAAGATTTGCCCTTGATACGCCTGATAATCATAAACGTTATAAATGCTGCTGCAGCAACCAGCAATGTTATGATGACAAACACTCCATAGTTCTGCCATAAGCCTTCAAACCCTACTGCAAGGTGTTTAATTTCAGAAACGGTCTGTGTATTCTGATTACCTGCATTATCCACAAGGACCAGTCCTATTTTGTGACTTCCTGGAGATAATATCAACTGAAGCTTGCTTTCAGATGGCTCATACGAGAAAATAGTGTGATTTTTTTCACTGGACAAATGAATTTCCTCATCATCAACATAAGCAACTGTCCTGTTAATATCGAGAACTTCTGATATTTGGTCAAACGTGATTATCTGATCTCCGGATCCATTGATATAACCCCAGTCTTTTACATTCGGATTTTCTACTCTGTAAGTCGGTTTTTTGTTGTCGATATATATTTCACCAAGGGACAACGAAACACCATTGTTTGTAACACGCAGATATAAATTTGTGTCAGCATCATCCTTATAATTATTGCTGAAATAAGATGATGGCAAAATATATCTGTAAGCACCGAAGTAATACATATCATTATCAAAACAGCTGTCTTCAGCAGAAGTAATATTTGTGTCGGTTGCACTTTCAAGATTTTTATCATACAGAATAACGCTTGTTTCGGTATCCTTTGCGGCAAACACAACGATTTGGAGGTCTTTAAAACTGTCGGGACGTTTACTTATCGGGCGGGTTTCACCTGTTTCACTGAATTCAGAAAAAGAATACCATCCCGTGTGCTCTTCGCTGTCGCTTTCTTCGATGTATGCCAGTACAGACAAATTTACCATGCGGACATATGTATTGAGAATTTCACCACTCGTATTTCCGGCTTTGTCAAAAGCCTGTAACACAACAGAATATACACCATCTGCATCAAATTGATCCAGCTTGTAAGTGATAGTTTTTTTGTTTTCTTCACCGGGCTTATATTCAATGACTCCGGAAGTAACCTTCGGCTCTATACGGCCAATTTCCTTACCCGATGTATATTCCGGTGTATATTGTGTCAGTATGTATTCAACTTTGGCAATATTATCATCCTTAAATGTCACGCTCGGAGGTTCCTCATTTCTTCTGTCATAATCGTACATGGAAATATAAGTATCACCATTATCTTCTATCTTGCTCCCTTTGCCATTTCTTACAGATATTACCGGGATTTTCGAATCAACTTCAAATACATCTGTTTTTTCGGGAGATTCAAATATGGCTGTATTTCCGGCACGGTCAACAGCAGACTCGATCACAAATTTATACACGCCGTTATCATCCGAACCAATATTGATTGTCATGGTATGGATATTTCCGCTGTCTCCCCAAGACTTCAATTCCGTTTCATACCATTCCGAATCCGTATGCTCGTTTCCGGGAGCTTTTCTGTATTGTTTCACAAGGATATCACTTGGCATAAAGTTTACTTCTTCGACTGTGATAGTAAGCACTATGGGTTTCAGCTTGTTATCATCCTCCTTGTCATCATTCTCCGTATCCTCTTCAAACCTGAAATACAATTCTTTTTTGTTGCCTTCTTCATCCGTCAATTCCTGCATTTTGAAATCCGAGAAATTATTCGTGATTTTCGGACTTATCGTGTCTATAAAAAATTCCTTACGATCAGATGATTCGTTGCCTGCATCGTCTGTATAGCTTACATAACAGTTATACTCTCCGTCGTTTGAAACTTTAAAAGAATAGGAATATTCTGCTGAATCGTCTGCAACAACTTTTTTATTGTCATCTATTTCTTGCTTATCGTCATTGATATAGAATTCAACTTTTTCTGCATTGAAATTTCTTTCTTTTATTTTGATGGTGATTGTCTGACTTGTACTGTAATATTTGTCGTTTACAGGTTTACCGCTGAGAATAGTCTGGATTGCGGGCTTTGTGCGGTCAATACTGTACATTTTCTGTAAATCACTCGTATTTCCTGCACGGTCAGTCAGTCTGACAGTAACGGCATTTCCATTACTGTTATCCGTTACATTGATGCCAAATGATATTTTTGTGACAAGGTTGGAATCTCTCAATATGTCCTCTTCTGCGATAACAGCTTCCTGGGAATCATTTGTATATTTTCCGTTTATGTCAACCGAAATGGTTCCCTGCTTTTTATCATTTGCAATATACCACTCGATTTTTTCAATGCCTGAAAAAGTATCTGTTACGGTAACGGTAACCGGTACTGTTTCCAACTTATAAAGCGGAATATTATTTGCATCTCTTGGCACACGCTCTTCATCAGCCGCAACAATCTCAACAGAGGATTTTTCTTTGTGTATTTTGCTGTCCTCAACAATGCTTCCGTCAGCATTCATCCTGCCTGATGTATGGTTTACATTGTCCACAACTTCAGCCTGTACTTTTCCCTTAAATCCCATAGGAACAATAAACGAAGCATATGTGCCGTAATTATCACTCAGAAGATGGACATTTTCTTTTGCAGACGAATCCGATCGGGAATCGCTTGCCTTTTCCAGGAACAGTTTGACATACTTTATGCCCGATGATATTCCTTCATCACTCACATAGACTCTTACCTCTGTTTCTTCAGGAAAGAAATAGCCGAAAGTATCTTTTATTATCGACACGGGTGTTTCATTTTTTCCCTGAAAACGGAAGAACTCTATTTTGGGAGCAACTTTATCAATATTGAATGATTTCTGATAACTATTGAAATTTCCTGCGTTATCATACGCATACGCTAAAACGGTATAATTTCCCGCTTCACTTATACTGTATGAATAAGAAGCTGTATCGGTAAATTTGTCTTTATTGAATACATATTTGATGTTGTTCATGCTGTATGAGTTTTCAATATATTTAGGACTCTTTGTATCATTTACAAACACCTCTGTGTGTTCAAGTCCGGAATGTACCGTATTGTTGGAACCTTTGATAACATCACTTGCTTTGACATTATATGTGATACCATTTCCGTACCACATTCTACCGTTTATCAGAACATAGTTTGACGGAATGGTTATATCTACAAAGGGCTTTTCATTTTCAAGTACCAGCTCTACACCCGAATCAGCAGCATTGGTTTCTATAAGTTCTCCAATCGTTTTACCACCATTATCTGATTTCTGTTTGGACGAAAAATAATATCTGTTGCTGTTTCCCATCTTGTCTGTCACTACTATATACGGAGTACCCGAATTCGTTACATTCAGCGAATCAAAAATATATGTATCGTCGTTTGAATATGACGAATGATACGGCTTGCTACTGTCGTCCCAAAAAAGTTCTACTGAATCTACTCCGCTGCCATATTGATTATCCTGTACTTTTACGGAAATTTTTATGGTTGAATTTCCAAATATACCAAAAGTCAAATATTTTAGAATAGAAGGAACTGCCTCATATTGCGTATCGACAATAACAGGGGCTGTTTTATCAATATAAAAATCTCCATAATTAAAAGAACAATCAACAGGTTTTGACGATGTATTCCCTGCCAAATCGGATACGGAAACATATATCTTATACTTTCCGTCAAGCAGGTCATCAACTGGGACAGAAATGTTTTTACAATTCAAAGTTGCCTTTGAACGCTCGATAAACGATTGTTCCGCTTGTTTTGAATTGATATCCTTACCACTGCTATCCTTGATGGAAATTTTGTAATGATCCAACCCTTCATTATCTGAAAAATCAAATCTCAAAAGATTCCCTGATCTGTTATTTCCAAAATAAAGTTCATTGCCGTCTTTTCCAAGGTCGGTTCTGAAATTGGAACTTACAGGAGTTACTGTATATTGAGGTTTGGTCGTTTCCAAAATCAACGCCACACCTGTGTCTTCATCAATAAGATTTTTTTCCGCAGGTTCTGTTTGCTGTATACTATCAATCGTTTTGAAGTAATATTGACTGAAGTGTTTCATCCTGTCGGTTATAATAATATATGGTACAGCATGATGTTCCGGACTCAATTCCTCAAACACAAACCATTCTCCATCCAAAGATGCATGATAAGGTTCATTTTCTTTATCCCAATACAGCTTGATATTATCAACAGGAACTCCGCTTCCCTCAATGCCGTCTGAAACTTTGATTTTCAGTACAGCGTTATTATTTCCGTAAATACCAAATGTCAAATAATGAAAAATATCTTTTTGGATTTCATAATTCATTCCTTCGATAACAGGAGCTGTCGAGTCAACAATATAACTTTTGGTTTCAACACTCTTATTGCCTCCGATATCTGTAATGGTTATTTCAAGACAATATACACCATCATCCGGCAAAGTCACTTTTTCGGAAATAATGCCCTTTTCTCTGGCAAAATATGTTTCTTTTTCTTCAAATGGAACAGAAACTGTTTCACCGGATTCATTCACTTCCTCTTTCATCACTGTATATGTGCCGGTTTGTTCAGTACCATAAACTATTTTATTATTTGACTTTTCATATACCAGTTTTTTATCACCCGAACTTATTTGATAAAGCCTGACAGCATAGCTTGAAATACCCGTATCATCACTCATGGATATATCAATATAATTACTGTTTTTTCCAATGCCGTAAAAATAGGCATCCGCCTGATTGTCAAGTCCTTCGTCTTCATACTTGTCATCAGTTGATTTTTGGATATTGCTTTCACTCAATGCAAGATCAATAAGATTGTCCTGAGAATCGTAAGGATCATAAAAGACTTGACTGACGGTTTCCAATTTGCTGGTATGATTGTATTTGCCGTCTGAAACACGAAATGAGAAGTTATAAACATTTTTATCATCTGACGGAAGCATTCCACATTTCTCGCTGACAGTTTTTACAGGGATATAATATGAAACATCACCATCATTCCCGATAACGCAGAATCCGTTCGGATTTTCTATTGCCTCCGGCTCAAAATAAAACGGCTCCTGCATATTGTCCCCGATATTTATTTTACTCATTTCTGCTGCATAAAACTGAGCTTGTTCAACACTTCTGCTTACATTTATAGTGATCACAACATCATTCTGATGTTCTTCGGCAATATTGAACCGGAAATAAGAGGAACCACCTGCATAAAGAAAATTTGTATACGGGGCATATTCGAGCTTGGAACTGCCGTACTCATATCTTTGATGCTTATCAGATTCAGTAAATCCGGGGGCATCTGATGTAATGCTTACAATATCTATATTATCTATTTGAGGGATATCTGCATCATCAAACAGAGGTGATAAAACCGTGCGGATATTTCCAGCATTATCAACAGCATAAAATATAAGCTGCTTTCCTTTTAGATCCTGTGTCAACTCTATGGAAAAATTGACACCGTTCTCTGTCTGAGCAAGATCAATTTTTTTTGCATTGGCTTCTATCTGAGAAAGTGTATTCAGCTTTTTGCTTCCTTCAGAATAATAAATTGCTGAAATTCCCGAATCAGTGTCTGCAACAGCCTGATTATTTTTCAGAAACAGCTGAGGTTCCTCTATTATTTCAAATTCGCCCGGTGATGTCTTATCGAATTGATAATGTTTTACTTCCGTCATATCGTTTACATCACGTACAGAATTGGGAACAACTGCCCAGAACTTGATATAATATTTTCCTTCGGGAAGTTCCCTTCCGTTATTCCAAAGGCTTCCGTCGTAGTAATTTCCCCAGTCACTCGGTAACTTTTCACTAACTTTATAATATACCTGTGCACCCGCTTCAACATCGACTTTCCAGTCAGCGATTGTATTGATCCACTCATTTTCAATCGGAATCTCTACTTCAAACGTAGGCGGAGTTTTGATTGTTTTCGATACGGTACGAATATTTCCTGCTTCATCTGTTACATAAACAATTATATTTTTACCTTTCATACTGTTTGTAACATTCAATGAGAAATCAACACCGTCATCTTTTTTCTGCATGGCAATTTTTTTGGCATTTGTCTTTATTTTCTGAATATCGGTTATCGGTTCATCACCGATTGAATAATAAATGCCGGATATTCCTGAACCTTTGTCTGTAATTACAACGCTGTTGCTCAAAACATCCTTGTTTTTCTCTACAAGTTCAAAACTGCTTGGAGGTGTTGTGTCTAATTGATACTGTTTCTCTGACACAGTATCATTGACATCCCTCACGGAATCGGGAACAACCGCCCAGAACTTTATATAGTGCTTTCCTTCGGGGAGGTCTTTCCCTTCATTCCAAATAATTCCATCAGAATACTTTCCCCAGTCATCCAAAGAAACATCACTTACTCTGTAATATATCTGTGCATCCTTTTCGGTACTTATCTTCCAGCCACTTATATTATTGACCCACTCATTTTCACCAGGTATATTGACTGTAAGCAAAGGCGGAGTTTTGATTGTCAATGATGAAGTCCGGACATTGCCTGCTTTATCTATAGCATAGAAAATAACATCCTGACCTTTCATATTTTCTGTCACAGATACCGAGAAATTAACACCACCAGTCACTTTTTTTCCGTTTTCCCTGATTTGCTGAAGATCATTAAAAATATCACTGCCAACTGAATAACGAACCTCTGATATTCCTGATAACATATCCGTTACCAAATCTTTATTTTTCAGGACGGAATTTTCTTCAATAATTTCAAAATCATCCGGGGGAACCGTGTCAAGCATATAAATTTTTGCTTCCGTTTCATCATTTACATCTCTTTCAGGATCAGAAGCAACTGCCCAGAACTTGATATAATTTTTGCCGTCAGGTAAGTCCTTGCCGTCAGTCCATGTACTTGCATCCTGATAACTGCCCCAATCCGTTATTTTTTTACTGTTTACTTTGTAATAAACTGTTGCTCCATCTTCAGCAATAATTTCCCAATCATCGACATTATTTGACCACTTGTCTTGAACGGGGATATTTACTTCAAGAGCAGGAGCAGACAGTTTCTTTTCAGGCACTTCTTCTTCCGGTTTTTCTTCTTCCGGTTTTTCTTCTTCCGGCTTTTCCTCTTTCGGTTCACCTTCTTTATTTTTTTCTTCCTCTTCAGATGTATTCGGTATCAAATCATCTGTTTGTGAAGGCGTTTCGGGAGGTATTTTATCTTCTACTGCACGATAGGTCGATGCAACAGGATTAATCAAAACCATAGCTGCAGAAATACCTGCACAAAATTTTTTTAATGCTATCATTTGAATTTTCCTTTCTTTCATATACAATAGGCATAATTATTTTCTGCTTTTTTCTCCATCCAATAAATGACCTAAAGCCTTATAAGAATTTCCGTTCAGATATCTGTGGTTCAATATTCCTTTGCCACCTGGTCTTACATAACGGTGAAGGCTGAAAAAAAGACCGTATCCCACTGCTGCGAACATAAAACCCACCAAAACAACAATTAATATCCAAAAGCCGGGCGAACTTTGGCTAAGATCATTTTCTATAGTAATCTTTTCCAAATCCCCTGTCAACCACAATGCAATTCCCATAATAATAACAATTGCAAGGACATAAACTGACAATTTCAGCCCGTTGACAATATACCGTAATATTCTTTTGGTATCTTCATTCTGAAAAAAACGTTTAAAATCATTGATTATTTTCATAGTTTACCTCTGCATCTTCATAAGAAAGTCCTTGACCTCATGTTTTTTCTCAGTTAAATCACTTTTATTCTCTTCACTTTTATCAATCTCTTTTTGAGCGATAAGAGTAATATTATCATCGTTGCTGCACAATTCTGATGCAATCTTACGGGTGATTACCGAAAATTTCGTATTTTTTTCATACTCAACAACTGCCTGATAACATTTATCAATCTCTCTGTGATTCTTTGCATTTGCCAAATGAATAGCCAGCTTATGACCATCTTTTTGCTTTTCGGAGCCAATCTCCAACAGCCTTTCGTTCACAGAAATTTTTTGGGCACAATCATCAGCTTTGTCAACATCCAGCAGCATATGGTCAATAGAATCTTCTATAAAATCAACGTCATCCATATAACCGAAAAGCTTGATCAGTTCCGTGATTTCATCTTCCTCCAAACCGTTTCCCCACTGACGGAAAAAATCATAAATACGGTTGTAAGTGATATGTTTTTCACTTTCCGATGAAGCATTCATATGTTCTATGGTAGCGTTGCAAAGCGATTCAAACTTGCCATCACGGTAATCATTCATTATAGCATCCATCTTTTTATTTGAAAAATAACTTCCGGCAGAACCAAAAGTCATCCAAATCAAAATGACGATGATGACAAGCCCACCTAACAATCCCACCGCTGTAAAAGCATTTCTCACCTTTATATCTTCAGTTTTAACAATACCCGGAGCAGACTCCTTGGCAATTTCGATATCTTCCTTCAGTGCCTGATATTTGCTTTTGTCATTATTATTGTACTGATGATAAAATTCATCCGATTTTCTGTAATCCTGTGTTCGTTTATGCGTACATTTTTTGATAATATCCTCAATGAGCTTATGATAATACTTTGAAGTAATTGACAAATCACGGTCAAAATATGCTTCATCATTCAAAAGATGATTTTTATAAAAATCATATGAGCCATGCTTGTTTATATCATTTTTGTCTACTGCGAACTCCTGGCTTTTTGTATATAATTCAAACATACTGAAACATTCCCAAAAAGTTGCACCAAATGAAAAAACATCGCTTTCTACACTCATTTCGCCTTTTTTAAAGCCTTCCTGGCTGAACGGAAAAGTGGATTCCTGCACGGATTCAGCGTAACATTCAGGAGCTGCATATCCCAATGTTCCATATTCAAACATACCTTTATCAATAAATTCGTTTTCGTTATAATTTACTGTTTTCAAAGGACTGTTCACCGTGCCATCCTGATTGATATATGCCGCTCTTCCAAAATCTATCAGAACAACTTCCTTGCCGTATCTGGTTATCATTATATTCTCAGGTTTCAAATCCAAATGGATGATTCCTTTTTTGTATGTATAATCAAGAATATCACAAAGTTTGACCATAAATTCCAACATTTCGCTTTGATATCGTATCACCTGATCGTAATCCTGATGGTAACTTTTGATAATATTTTCCTGCCGTTCCTTCTCAAACTCGTGAAAGGATCGTTTTCGTTTATGACCGTTGCCAATTTCCTTTTCATCTGTGAGTTTCCAGAATTCATCTCTGCAATATTCTTCTAAGGTCCAGCCATCCACGAATTCCTCTACAACACAAAAAAAACTTTCCTCTGTAATTACCGTCGGCATTCCTTTTTCATCCAGATCATGTGGATCTGTTACTGTAAACTTTCCCAAATCTTCTATTACATCATAGATCCTGGCTATTGAGCGGCATTTCTGCAATTCGTTGAACATTTTCAGATCTTTTTTTTGGAATCTCTCAAGCAGGTTGACAATGTTATCCCCCATCCGCATAGTCTTATACTTGAATTTAAGAACGCAGGATATTTTTATTTCGCCGTTTTTGGATTTTTTGATTCCTTTATATACAAAGCTTTCCGTACCGCTTGCTATGTATCCATCTCCCCAAAGACTGCCTTTCGTATCAATTTCATATATCCATTCCGAACCTATGATAATATCTTTACTTTCAGCCATCTTTTTTATCCTCCCGGTCAGCTATTATTAAATTGTAAATGGTACCAGGATCTTTTTCATCAACTTTCTCGATATGTATGGGTTCATCATCTTTCTTCTCCTTTGTATCTGTGACATCAACAACCTTTTTGACTTGTGCTAAATTCGGAGCAGACATTTTTCATCATTCCTTTTCTGATTTTGGATTTTTATTGAACTTTCCCAGTTCTTCATCAAACTCACTGTATGTATCTCTTATACTTTTGACAGCACCTTCATTGATTGCATTGAGTACGTCTGCAATGCTGCCTATCTTTTCAAGTATATGATC
>DBXL01000123.1:10263-14298 GCA_002309275.1 Ruminococcaceae bacterium UBA1213
ATAAAAATTCAGTCAAACTTTATAAACTTACATTTTTTCAATAAATCGCTGTCAATATCATAATAGTATCCGTCGCCCAGTTCACATTTTGCGTAGTCCTCTTTGAGATCTTTTATATCCATATCGCCGAACACACTTTTCTTGCCACGTTCTGCAGCAAATTCTGCAATATTATCCAGCAGGAAAACTACTTTCAAAGTACTGTTGAAAACGGAACTGACCTCTCCTTCTGTGATATTTTTCACATCCGTAAACAAAAAGATAAAATTGCGTTCTTCAGCCACATCGACCAGTTCAGGCAAAATATAATGCACAAAATCCGAGTTGAATTTTGAGTTCAGATATACAGACTTGCTTTGAATCACAAACACTGTGGCAGGGGCATCACTTATACTTTTTCCCTCTGGTATATTGTCATAATCAATATCTCTGCCATAAATTTGTCCACATATGTCATATTCTTCTTTAAGGCTCATATACTCCTCATGTATCAGACGATAGAACTGGAGCATCGGGGACAGTTTCCGTTCGATTTTGGAACCGTCTGCCAAAACAAGTGTGCAATTCTTAAATTTGCTGATAATTTTACAGTCAAACTGCCCTTTGTATTTATTATAAAGTTTATCAAGTGCATCTCTGCCGTCATCCAGAAATATAAATCTTGTATCTTTGGACACCTTACGGGAAATGCCATCCAGCAGTATTTTCAATAAATTTGTTTTGCCGTATCCCTTTTTTCCGTATATGCCTATCACTTTGTCATCTTTGAAATCCGCACTCACAGGCTTGAAATCGACATAGTCAAGTCCCACATTTACAGCAAATTCCGAAGGTTTCTTGTCTTTCTCCGATAACGGCTGTTTCAGTTCATCAAAGTCAGCCCTTTCGAGATTTTCGGGAAATGTTCTGTACTTTTTCACCTGCTTTTGATACCCTTTTTTCGTATCAAAAGCAAATTTTTGATTCAGCAGTCTGACAAATTCCGAATCCTGTTCTTCTATATCCGAATGCATACAGCACTGTACCTCATAGGGATAATTCATATCAAAAGTTCCTTTGATCTCGTCCGGTCTGACAGTAACATTGGCAAATCCCCTGCCGGGAATATTTCCGATCGGATCAGTCTTTACGCCAAATATTTCAGAACACTTGTCCTGTGCGATATTCAGTGCGATTTTTTGTTCAAATGACAATAAATACTTGCTTACTCCCTTGGTGTCACTTGCTGTGAATACTACTGTAATACCTCTTGAACAACCGTCACGGCAGATTCTTCCGAATTTTTCATGATAAGAGGAATATCTTGTTTCATCTATGAAAGCATTCAGATTATCTATGATAAACGTAGTATGAGGAAATTTACGGTCTGCCACTTCCGAAAAATTTCTGCTGCCAAGTTCATGTGTATTGTCTTTGAGAATCGTTTCAAGAATTTTGAACACTCTCTTGACATATTCTTCATTGGCATTGCTAAAATATGCTGAAACAAGCGGCATATTCTTGTATGCCTGCATAGCACCGCCGAAATCAAGGATAAATATCTGTTCTTCATCAGTACTGCATTTCTGATGCAAAAGATTGATTAGAAGCTTCAGAAAATTTGTTTTTCCGCTCATTGACATTCCGAACAATGCGATATGTGATTTAAGAAGATCAACTTTGAATGGGGGCTGCTGCTGTTTGATGGGGATATCATATATTCCCAGATCAACCGTATATTTCTGTGACTGATTTTCCATTTCTACACCACTCCATTCCACTGATTTTCTCCATCATTTTCTTTGATCAATTTTGCCAGAGGCTTTTTAAAAATCTCCTGAGGTTTTTCAAAATCTTTCGCACATTCCATAATTTTGGAAACAACACATTTCAACTGTGTATTTTCTGCATTTACTTTTTCCTTTTCAGCTTTGATAATATCATTGTCTTTGTTGGAAATATAAAACTTTTTGTCAAATTTTCCGGTTTTGCTGACAGCAGTAATAGAAACGGTAGGCTCTATGTTGGTATTTTGATTTTCCCCGGTATAAGCGGACTGAAAATATTCATATCTGCTTCCCGTACCCACCAAAAGATATGCTCTGCCGTGTCCGGGCATTGTAGCTGCAGCCGCATCCGTTGTTCCGAGCATTTCTTTTGATGCCTGCTTCGTGGCAACTTTAAGACATATCTTCGATTTTGTATTCACTCTTATATCATCATTGATCGCACCTTCTATATTCTGGGAAACCAATATGATATGTAATCCCAATGTTCTGCCTACACGGGCGATTGTTGTGATCTCTGCAATAAAATCAATATCATTGGATTCACTTGAAAATCTTTTCAGCTCTGTAAATTCATCAACAACAAGTATCAGATGAGATAATGTTTTTAACCTGCTCATATCTCCGTCAATATATTGTATCTGCTTTTGATTGCCTCCATCACGTATATCTTTGATCAGTTTTGTTCTTTCTGTTTCGCTTTCGCTTATATTTTCAAGGTCGTGTATCTTTTTGAGTTTTCTCATTACACGAATATAAGCATCTGTATTGTCAACTCCAAGATCCGCCAGAATAAGCTGTCTCTGGTGTATTTCAGCCTTTAGTGAGGAAAGGAATCTTTTCAGCATATAAACGGCAGAAATACCTTCATTTTCTCCTGCAATATTGCTTACCGTTCCGACACAATGCGGAAGCTTTCCCAAACGGTCGGAAAATCCGCCGCCTTTCATATCTAACAGCATCAGATTCAGATCCATAGGAGAATATTTGACACAAAGTCCAAGAAGATAAGTAATGATAGTTTCAGACTTACCCGAACCCGTAGTACCTGCAACAAGCATATGAGGACCATCGGCATTTTCATGAAGATCAAGATATGTAATGCCATGTTCATTTTTTCCCATTGCAATTTTCAAATTATTGGTAACATCATTTCCTTCTTCGCCCTGTTCATTGGTCCAGTTCTTACGCATCAGATCAACCAGTCCGCTGCCCTTGATCATATCGGGATCGAGTCCATAAACGTCCTTATAAAGCTCAAAGATCGTAACCATTGAGGGAACTTTACCTTTTTCGGCAATGCGGGTATAGTATATAGAACTTATCTGCTTGAATGCCAACGAAAGTTTCTGATTGATATCTTCTGTAAAATTATTGTCAAAATGTGTATATTCTATCGTCTGGTCAGTATCTTCAGCACCGCTGGATTGCAAAATACTCAAAGTATCATGACTTAATAAATTATATCGTTTGCTGATACATGGCCGTCCGTCCAACTGAATGATATTGCCGCAGTATTTGGGAAGCATTCCTTTCTGTTTGCACAGAAATACAAATGTTAATCCCAGAGAGTTCACATAATCTTCGCCTTCTTTAGGAACATCAGGAATGTACTTTGAAAAAGCCGACTCTTTGATATCATAATCATCCAAAACAAAACATACAATCTGAGTCAACTTTTCATTTTCCGTTTCCTTGTCTTTTTCATCGCTGTTTGATGACCTTGCACGTTCCGACATAATCGCCTGAAGCTGAATAAATACATCACCAGCACTTTTTTTATCAAAAACAAACTGGGACAGATTATCAAACAACTCATTTGTGTGGGGCAGATAAGCATAGTCTTTCATTTTTTCATTGCGTTCTTTATCATTATCACTTTTGTTGAAAAAGAATACCATTTGCAGATCTTCCGGTGAATGATAGTATGCCAGTTGAAATGCAATATGTTTTACGAACCCAAAAGCAATATCATTATTTTGATAAATAACGCCAAGCGTTCCCATATTTTTAAGGTCAATCAATAATGGCGGTTTTTCTCTGTTTTCGTTGCTTTCTTTATTTTCGTCGCTTCCTCCGTGATAATAGTCTTTCAAAAATTTGAAACCCGTATTTTGTGTATTAGCAAAATTATAGGGGAGTTCCGTCAGCAGAAATCTGTTTTCTTCATCACTTGTTTCACTAAACTTTTTTTTCTTAAAAAACTTCCCAAACCTGTCTTTTTTCTTTTCAGGAAGAATTATATCTATAAATGGCAGTCCCTTATTAC
>DBXL01000086.1 GCA_002309275.1 Ruminococcaceae bacterium UBA1213
ATCATGTCGGACGAATTTTGAAATAAACAGGAATGAAATGTTCTTGTGATTCATATAATGAAATATCGCTGTTTATAATATACATACATGAAAGTGATTACATAATCTGAAATTTGGAATATAATATAGTAGTGTGTTGATTTTTATAAGCAGTGATTAAAAATTTGTATTTTGGGGCAAATTAGTATCAGCACATATTTTAAATCAAATCACGGAGCGTGAAAAAGCTATGAACATCAGACGGGGAGATATATATTATGCCGATTTAAGTCCCGTTGTAGGCTCAGAGCAGGGGGGAGTACGTCCTGTTCTGATAATCCAGAACAATGTCGGAAACAGGTTCAGTCCGACAGTAATAGCGGCTGCAATAACCAGCCAGAATTCAAAGGCAAATCTGCCGACGCATATAAGACTGTATGCAGACGACAGCGGACTTTCAAAAGACTCTGTTGTACTTTTGGAGCAGATACGCACTCTTGATAAAAAGAGATTAAAGGAAAAAATGGGAACTCTTAACAGCAGTGATATGTATAAAGTAGATGAAGCCTTGTCGATAAGTTTCGGGCTGACGGCAGAAAATACAAGAAGGCAGGCTACATAACAAAATTGAATTGATATTTTGCTATGTAGCAGAGCGGCGGATTTTTACAATTAGCAATGAGCGGTGTGCAATTAGCAATTTTACTTTTTCAGGGTAATTTAAAAAACTGCACATTTTGGATTGCGGATTGAAAATCCGTCGCTTAAATTTTTTTATGCAAGCTTAAAAGACAAATTTTTAATTTGATTTATGAGATAATACAGTCAGCCCCAAAGGAATAAAACGACTGACATCAATCATTGCACATTGCTAATTGCTCACTGCTAATTAATTGGGGGGGTGGTGTGGTGAGGCATACAATATATATAGATATACTTTTCTGTGTCAATTTCATGGTAGATTATATCATACTGTTGTCTGTAAGGCATTTCAGAAATCTGAATACAAGAAAGGCAAGATTGCTTGCCGGTGCATTGGTAGGTGGAACAAGTTCACTTGTTATATTATTGCCGCCCATGCCTGCATATATATCGTGGACAGTAAGCTTTCTTGAAACTTTTTTTGTAGCGGCAGCGGCATTTTTTCCGATGAGTGCAGTGGGATTTTTAAAAACATTTATTTCCATGTTTACAGTAAGCTTTTTCTACTGCGGAGCAATGACGGCAATACTTGCATTTTTCTCCCCTGAAAATCTGATTGTACGGAACAGCACAGTGTATATAGGCATATCACCGGTCATGCTTATCGGATTGACGTTGGGAATATATATTCTGATGAGGGCAGTAATGAAGCTATGGGGGAGAAGGTCTGTTGCAGATATGTGTGAAGTGGAGGTATGCCATAATGGAAAGGTGTTTTCACTGAAAGGGACTGTTGACACAGGGAATACTTTACATGAAGTATTTTCAGGAGAATGTGTGATAGTAGGTCGTGCAGATATGTTTAAAGATATGGTTGACGTGGAAAAATGTACAGACAGTATGGAAGTCATTAAAAACGGCATACGGTTTGTACCGTTCATGTCGGTGGGAGGAAAGGGCTTAATGCCGGCATTCAAGCCGTCAAAGATATATATAAAGGAGAATGCAGGGAAAAGGGAGATACAGGCATATATAGGCTTATGCAAAAGGGAGAATTTGAAAGAAGAAAGTGATTTATTGATACCATCAGAGCTTGTAATGAAAGGCAGTTGAGATTTTTTATGGAAAACGTATTGTTAAGAGGGATTATGAAGCTAAAAATGGCGGTAAGCGGAGAAGAGGGAATATATTACATAAATGGTCCGGAGACATTGCCGCCGCCGTTGAAAAGTGCAGAGGAAAATGAGATAATGCAGAGGATAGAAAAAGGAGATGAAAGTGCAAGGGAGCCTCTTATCACGCATAATTTGCGGTTGGTGGTGTATATTGCAAAGAAATTTGAATCGCCGTCTGCGAATGTCGAGGACTTGATTTCCATAGGAACAATAGGCTTGATAAAGGCAGTAAAGACATTTTGTCCGTCAAGGAATATCAAATTGGCAACGTATGCATCAAGATGTATCGAAAATGAAATACTGATGTATCTGAGAAAAACGGCACAGCAGAAAAATGAAATATCCATAGACGAGCCTTTAAACGTGGATTGGGACGGAAATGAACTGCTTGTGGCGGATATTCTGGGAAGTGATGAAAATATCGTGAATGCCCGTATCGAACAGGAATCCGAACAAAAGCAGTTGATGCGTGCCGTGAATAAGCTGAATAAAAGGGAATTGTCGATAATGGAATTAAGATTCGGCTTGAACGGCAGACAGCCCCATACACAAAAACAGGTTGCTGATGAATTGGGCATATCACAATCCTATATATCCCGACTTGAAAAGAAGATAATTAAGAGATTAAAAAAAGACATGGAAGAAAAGTGATATTTGAGAGAGTATTTTTCGGAATACTCTCTTTTTTTTGAAGAAAATGACTTGTTATTTTTGGAATAACATGATATAATAGCAGTGGAAAATTGAAAATGGAAAGCGGAAAATGTAAGAGGATACTGCTTATGGACAATGTGATAGAAAAGAAAAGCTTTGATTTTGCAATCAGAATTGTGAACCTGTATAAGTATCTTTGCGGTAAAAAACAGGAATATGTATTGTCAAAGCAGGTTTTGCGTTCAGGAACAAGCATAGGTGCTAATATTGCCGAAGCTCAGCAGGCTCAAAGCAAGCCTGATTTTATCTCTAAAATGTCTGTGGCACTGAAAGAAACGACTGAAACAAAATATTGGCTGAAATTGCTTAATGCAACCGCATATTTAAATGACAATGAAGTGAAAACTATCTTGGCGGATTGTGTCGAAATCGAAAAAATCCTGACTTCTATCTTAAAATCATGTAAGAAATAATTTTCCATTTTCCATTTTCAACTTTCCATTTTATAAGCACCTGTGGTGGAATTGGCAGACACGCTGGATTTAGGTTCCAGTCCGAAAGGGTGCAGGTTCAAGTCCTGTCAGGTGCATTT
>DBXL01000162.1:0-5931 GCA_002309275.1 Ruminococcaceae bacterium UBA1213
TATAAAAAGTGAAAAACAGCTTTTAAGAATAACTCACAGATTGACAAATATTCGTCATGCTCATATTCATAAAGCCACTTCCGAAATAGTAAGCCGACAGCCAAAGTTTATTGTAATGGAAGATTTGAATGTCAAAGGCATGATGAGATGAAGAACAAACACCTTGCCAGAGATGTACAGGAACAGTGTTTCTATGAATTTTACAGGCAGATACAGTATAAATGTCAATGGAACAATATTGAATTTATCACGGCAGACAGAGATTATCAGGCAAGTGTTAATCTGATGAGATATTATGAATTAACGGCATAGCCGAAACAAGTGTCGTTAATGTGTACCCATACGTTAGCGGGGAACTATCGCCTTTGGAGTGTCCTATCAAACATAAGTAGATTTATATCGAAAATGGACACGGTGAACAAGGAATGAAATATAAAAGTTGTTTTTTATAGCTTTTTATAAGTTTTCAGTAACGGTGGCAGTATGGCAAAGCAACCGATACCGGTATATTTGTTTTTAGGCTTTCTGGACAGCGGAAAGACTAAATTTATACATGAAACTCTGTGTGATACACGCTTTCAGAATGGCGACAAAACCCTTGTCATTCTGTGTGAGGAGGGCGAAGAAGAGCTGGATACCTCGAAATACAAGGGCGGGAAAAATGTCACGATAGTGACAGTTGAGGAAAAAGAACAGCTTACGAGTGAATTTCTTGAAAACGCCCTGAAAAAGAGCCGTGCAGTCCGTGTAATGATAGAATATAATGGTATGTGGCTCATGGAAGAGCTTGGAAAAGCCCTGCCGGAGAATTGGCAGATATATCAGATTATGATGATGGCAGATTCCAATACATTTGAGATGTATAACAGCAATATGCGACAGCTTGTGTATGACAAGATTAATATAACAGAGCTTGTTGCATTCAACAGATACTCGGATAAAATTGAAAAGATGAATCTTCATAAGATAGTCAGGGCAATCAATCGCCGTACAGCAATCATATACGAGCATACAGACGGGACAGTGGAAGAGGATAATATAGCCGATCCGTTGCCGTTTGACGTGAATGCAGACGTTATCGAAGTGAAAGACACGGATTTTGGCTTGCTGTATATGGACGTAATGGACAATCCCCAAAAGTATGACGGAAAGACCATAAAATTCAAAGCCCTTGTTGCAAGGAGTGCGAGAATGGGGAAAGATACGTTCATAGGCGGAAGATTTGCAATGACGTGTTGTGTAGATGACATAAGATATGTAGGATTTCTTTGTAAATGGAGAAGTGCGTCAAGCCTTGCCAACAAGGCATGGTATCATGTCACGGCAGAGGTAAAAGCGGTAAGAGATGCGATGTTCGGCGGAGAAGTAGGACCGATGTTTTATGTGAGTGATGCCAGAACGGCGGAAAAGCCTGAAGAAGAAACAGTATATTTTTCATAAAAAAATGGTACGGAGTTTTTCCGTACCATTTTTTTGAGCCACGCTTGTAAATTAATCAGCGTCTTTGTTGAAAATGAATTCATAAAGGGCATTTTTTTCTTCTTCAAAGTTGGATATACGCAGAACAGAAGCACCGTTGACCGTATCATAGTCAAAATTGAACTGCTGGGGGACTTTGTGACCGACTGTCTTGTATTTGAGATAATTGGGCATACCCAGACTTGTTTTGATAGTGTCGGGGAGATTCATGTTAGTGGTAATCATGGGTGCAACGTCATATGCAATTTTTATGAGGTCTGCAATGGAGGAAGCCTGGACTTTTTCAATGACGGCATCTATGACTTCACGCTGTCTTTGTGTGCGTGCAAAGTCGTCACCACTGCAAATGCCTTCTTCACCTCGATTTCTTGCGTGCCAGAGAGCCTGTCTGCCGTTGACGTGGACTTTAACGCCTGTCTGTCCTTCAAAATCGGGTGCTGTTGACATGAGTTCGTTTGTCACTTCGACCTGATGATTTTTGTGACTCTGCCAGTCAATGTAATTAATTTCTTCTTCTGTGAGGGTGATGTCAAGACCGCCGAGGCTGTTGACGATATAGGTAAAGCTGTCAAAGTCGAGGACAATATAATTATCAATTTTGATTTTGAAGTTGTACTCAATGGTTTCTATGGCGAGCTTTGCACCGCCCAGAGAAAAGGCGGCATTGAGTTTATCTTCTCCCTGCTTGAAAATCGGCAGATACAAATCCCTCAGAAAAGATATCTGCTTTAAGGCATTATGTTTTTTGTCTATGGATATTAACATCATGGTATCCGCCCTGCCGTTGTCGTCATCAAAATGGTCGTCAAGACCGAATATCATAATATTTTGTATCTGATTGTCGGTTTTAAGCTCTCCGGCGACTTCTTCGACGGCTGCATGGTCAGGATTATTTCTTGTATAGTCGATTCTTGATATAAGAACAGCTATTCCTCCAGCCAGTGCAAGTACCGACACGATTATGAGAAAAATCATGAGTTTCAGAAAACCATGTCGTATTTTTCTGCGTCTTTCCGGATTGGGCGGTTTACGCTCTTTTTTAGGGGGAGGCGGATTTTCGGGAGGCGGTTCGGGGGGCTGTTCGGGAGGTTCGGTTTTTTTAGGTCTTTTCGGGGGAGGGGGATTGGGATTTTTTTTATTGGCGGGGTGTCCGTTGAAAAAGACCTCCTGAAAGCGATATTCTCCCTTTTTGGCATAAAGTACATTTTCTTTTTGCAAGTTTTTTCACTTCTTTCAGATGTTAAGTAAATTTTGAATGTTTATGTAAGAAATTTCAACAGGTTTTTCGGAGTAGTATGAAATGATATATTCGCCCGAATCAAGAGAGTGAATATATTTCATTTGGGGCAGATTTTCATTTATCTGTGAAAAATCCATTAAAAGTCCTCTGCCGTCGAGCTTGGAGAAGCATTCTTTTCTTGTCCAGAATTTAATAAAATCCCTGTCGGGCTGACCGCCTGACAGAATGGCGGATATTTCATTGGGCGAGCAGGTACGTCTTAATACACCGGAATGTACCTTTCTTATCTCCATTATATCTATGGCAGTATTTTTGTCGGACAGGATACAGGCAGCGGCATTTTTGCAGTGACTGAAATTAAAAAATATATTGTCATGGTTTTTTATATAGGGTTTTCCTCTCTGACGGAATGCAAAAACAGGTTTTTCCGCAATGCCGTATTCCAGCTTTAAGCCGTATCTTAAAAGAAGATATACGGCACAGCCGTTTATTTTATCACTCAATACGGCATATTCTTTTAATTTTTCAGCCCTCTGCACGCTTAAAAGATGATGGGATTTTTCAAGAAAGTCCCTGTCGAGTTCATTGACGTTTTCAAGTATATATATCATTTTGTACCAAAAATTCTGTCGCCTGCATCGCCCAGACCGGGGCAGATATAGGCATTTTCATTCAGTCCCCTGTCCAATGCACCTATATAGAGCTGTACATCAGGGTGTTTGTCGGTGAAAGCCTTCACGCCTTCGGGAGCAGCTACGATACACATACATTTAATAGTCTTTCCGCCGAGAGCCTTTATTTCATTGACGGCATCTATGAGAGAACCGCCTGTGGCAAGCATGGGGTCTGTTACAATAATCAGTCTTTCTTCAATAAAAGAGGGGAGTTTGCAGTAATACGTCTGAGGCTTGTGCGTTTTCTCGTCACGGCACATTCCGATATGACCGACTTTTGCACTCGGCAGAAGGGCAAGTATGCCGTTGACCATTCCCAGACCGGCACGCAGTATCGGCACAACAGCAGGTTTTTTGCCGTCAAGTACAGGCTGTACAGTGTCCTCAATGGGCGTTTTTATTTCAATATCTCTTGTTTTGAGGTCGCAGAGAGCTTCATATCCCATAAGCATGGCAATTTCTTCGACAAGCTTGCGAAATTCATTGGTACCCGTTCTTTCGTCACGCAGCATAGTAATTTTATGCTTGATAAGGGGGTGATTCATATAATATACGTTTGACATAAAAAAATCTCCTTTTGCGGTAAAATTTATAATAATTGTAGCAGTGATTTTGTGTCGTGTCAACCGTTTTCAAAATTATGACGAAAATTTAAAAAATAAGCGTGAATTAATGGCATTTTTTACAATTTTGTAATTAGTGGCGGCATAGACGGAGAAAAACTTGCATTTTGACAATGATATGTGTTATAATACTGTGAGATGTGTTTTTAGCGGGCAGCCGTACTTGCCCGAAGAAGATTCAAATGAAATTTGTACGGAGAAATGGCGGTTTTTAAATTATGGCTCTGTGTTTTGGATGTATGAAAGAAAATAATGGTGAGCAGGTATGCCCTTTATGCGGATTTGATAAAAATACGGAACAGTCTGTCCCATATCTTCCGCTTGGCACAAATTTGCAGGATAAAAACTATCTCATAGGAAAGAAAATGGCAAGTAATGCCGAAGGGGCAAAATATATTGCATACAGCAATACCATGCATTCACCGGTGATTATAAGCGAATTCATGCCGGCAGGTATCGGCGGTCGCTCAAAAAGTAAAAATACAGTTATCGTAAAGAGCGACTATGAAAAACAGTATAGTCAGTTGCATGACGAATTTTTGAAATATTACAGAAATATAGCAAGACTGCGTGACCTCAAGGCGATTACCCCGATATTTGACATATTCAGTGAAAACAATACTTCCTATGTAGTGGAGGAGGCATATGATTCCATACCGTTCACGGAGTATCTTGAGAGGCGTGGGGGAAACATAGAATGGAGCGTGGCAAGACCATTGTTTATGCCGTTGGTATCTGCTCTGTCATCTCTGCACGAGGCGGAAACAGGTCACTATGCAATTTCACCGTCAAACCTCGTTGTGACGGCTGACGGAAAACTCCGTTTAAAAGGCTTTGCCATTGAGGAAATCAGAAAAACAGGGGGATTTTTTGAACCCGAGCTGATAAGCGGCTGTTCCGCACCTGAGCAGTACAATGCCAATGGGGTGATTGACGAGTCAACAGACGTTTACGGACTGACGGCAACGCTGTTTTATGCATTGACAGGAAATCTTCCGGAGCCTGCCAATACACGCAAGCCGGAAGGAAAATTATCCCTTCCGACAGCGGTTTTCAAAAAACTTCCACCGCATATTGTAACGGCTCTTTCCAAAGGTCTGCAGGTGACCAAAAACGAGAGAATAAAGACCTTTGAAGAACTCCGCACACAGCTTTCGGCAGCACCTGCGGTAAAAGCAATACAGAATGAGGCGAACAGAAACGAAATGAAAAAACAGACTGTACAAAGATATGTACCGAGAAAAAGAGAAGGAATACCGGGTTATGTATGGGGAATCACAGGCGTGCTTGCAGTGATGTTGATATTGCTTGTAGTGGGCACATACTGGCTCCAGACCGATCCCGAAATGCTCACGAAGATATTCGGCAACAATGATGACATACAGATTTCTTCAAGCGAAAATTCCGATACAGATCCATACCTTGTAAGAATACCGAATCTTATCGGACAGAACTACAATGACATAGTTGCCATGCAGAATGCAGACTCTGAGTATGTTGTAATAAAGGCGAATGAAGAAACCTTTGACGAACACGCCGAAGGTACGATTGTAAAACAGAGTCCGGCAGAGGGCACAAGTGCCGAAAAGGGTGTAACAGTAGTTGTCACGGTGAGCATGGGTTCACCACAGCGTGAATTGCCTGCCATAAGCGGACAGTCACTTGAAGCAGCCGTTGAAGCTCTCGGTCAGCAGGGCTTTATCGCATCGGGAACATACGTTGCCAGTGATACCGTTGAGGAAGGCAAAGTAATAGGCTATGAAAACTACAATGCAGGTGACATGGCTCCTTACGGCTCTAAAATCGTCATCAGCATCAGTCAGGGACCGGACACAAGCAATTAACAATTAGCAATGTGCAATGGGCAATTAGCAATTAGCAATGTGCAATGTGCAATGTGCAGTGTGCAATGTGC
>DBXL01000162.1:5941-7130 GCA_002309275.1 Ruminococcaceae bacterium UBA1213
GCAATGGGCATTGTGCAATTAGAAATTAAAAATTCAAAAAGCCGATTTCATGTTTCAAAGTGAAATCGGCTTTTTTTGTTTACATCATGTTTTTGTAATATTTGAATGCAAGGATTCTTGTCACGGCGTGGTCAATGAGTTTTTCATCAAGAGTACCGTTTGAAACGGCTGATTTTATGGAGCTTACAGCGTCATCTATCATTGTATCGCCGATAGTGAGCATATCATTTCCGGCAAGTATGGCTGTAACGGCGGGAGATTGTCCGTTGGTGTATTCCGTGATAGCGTCCATTTCCAAGTCATCTGTAACGGCAAGTCCCGTGAAACCGAGTTCATTTCTCAGAATGTCATGCACATTCCTTGAAAGTGAAGCAGGCTTTGTGCTGTCCATGCAGTTGACGATATTATGACTTACCATGACAATATGTGCATTTTGCTGAATGCCGGCTTCAAAAGGCTTAAAGTCCTCGTCGACAAATGACTGATAGGTTCTTTCATCTATTGCAATTCCTGTATGTGTATCGACATTGTTGCCGTATCCCGGGAAGTGCTTTAAAGTGGCAGAAATGCCGTTTTGCTGTGCGATTTTTGTAAACTCGCTGACAAACTCGCATACAGTATCGACATCGTGACCGATTGAACGGTAATACATGAAGTCATACTCATTCAGAGATATATCGCATACGGGGGCAAAGTTGACATCTATATTGAAATCTTTCAGCATTTCAGCCATAGCAGTGGCATTTTCCTTAATGGCATTCATTCCGCCCTGGTCATAAATATCTCTGGGGGACTGGAATTCACTGTCGTAGAGTGCGGGTTTACTGCTGATTCTCACAACTGTACCGCCTTCTTCATCAACGGCTATTGTCATGGGAATATCCTGTGAATTCACATAGGAATTGATATTATTTTTTACTTCCTCTTTTGATTTGTCTGCAAAATCGACTCCGAAAAGCACATAACCGCCCAAATGATATTGTTGTGCAAATCCGACGGCATCATACTGGGGACATCTTGCATAGAACATCTGACCGATTTTTTCATCAAGCGACATGGTACGCATTTTTTCATAGGCAGTCTGATAATATTGGGAGAAAATGCCGTTGTCCTGCCACTCTGACGGAAAGACTTTAGTATCCGTTTTAGAGGACTGCTGAGAAGATTGTTGAGAGGGCTGTTCAGAGGG
>DBXL01000209.1:0-949 GCA_002309275.1 Ruminococcaceae bacterium UBA1213
TCTTGAAAGCCTGCCGCTTTATAACAATAATAAGCCTGTTGATTATTCTCAAATACACCTATGGTGATTTGCTTTGCCCCTGCAATACGAAAGGCATATTCAATGGCAAGCTGTATCATTTTTTTGCCGTAGCCCATGCCCCTTTTATGGCTGTCAACGATAACAAAACCTATACGAAGAATATTTTTATCACCGTTTACATATCTGAGTATAAAATGTCCAACTATGCCGCTTTCATCACAAGCCGTCATGGGATAAAAATTATCTTCCTCTGCACAATCGCCGTTACAGTCAAAATATTTTTCATTCATATCCTTTTCGGTAATGGGATAATGTTCATATCTGTCCGAAGTCCATTTTCTGAAAACCATTTCATCTTCACAAAATGAAATGATCGTTTTTGCATCATTTTTCTTATATGGTCTTAAATAAAGCATTGTATTCTCCTGTATTTTCTATCAATTTTTATCTATATATATATTATGAGTTTTAGCGTTTTCAATAAATTTTGCAAGCCTGCCGTCACTAATAATCGCATTGCCAAGACGACTCCCAAACATTCCTGCAATTTCTTCTGCCGTCTGTGTCATGTAAAAATCCCTTGCCAACGAACGATAGAATTCACCGCCGAATGTATTTCCTGCCGACGAACCCGGTGAACTGACTCTTTCCTCTATCGTTACTGAGCCGTCTCGGCGGAATATCAACGTCACTTTTGTAGTTTCAAATGCAGGCTCAAAATAGTCCTCCCCAAATATAAAATTTGACGGTCTGAAATTAAGACCGTTTTCGATTGCCAACTTTTCTGCAAAGGAATTAAAATTTCCTCTTATCAGTATGTTATTCTCTTTAAATTGTTTTTCAAGGGTAGGTGTCATTTTTATGTCCGTCACCGAATCGGGCAAAATCAACTCTTTCAATGTACCAAGCTTTTCAAGAAAAGCAGAAT
>DBXL01000209.1:1020-3043 GCA_002309275.1 Ruminococcaceae bacterium UBA1213
TGAAAACTTCCGTCAGGCTCGACATAAGCCCCTGTTCATGCAGTTCACCCTCTCCCCATGCTGAAAGCATCATTTCATATTCCGATTTAAATTTATAATGTAAAAGACACATATTTTTTTATCTCCTTTTCTTCGGCTTTGGCAGTTCGTCAATGACAGAATTCAGCAGGTCATTCAAAAATTCTCTGTTCTCCACGTTATCTATCAAAAGCATTTCTTTGGCGTTTTCATACGGTTTTTCAAAAACACCATTCGGCATTTTAAGTTTTGCCGTTTTTGTGGGCTTTATCAAAAATCGGTTGTCATATATACCGCCAATAATTTTTCCCTGACAGTAAATAATGTATTCTCCCATCATCTGACGATATGATATATCACTTAAATCTGAAAGCTGTTCCAAAATGAATTCCAGATACTCCCTCGTTGAAGCCATTCTATCCACTTCCTTACAGTTTATTTATCTCACTCTGCAAATTTTCCAAAAACTTTCCTGCATGAATGCCGTCCATTTGCGTATGGTGAAACTGAAATGAAACAGGCAAATAATATCTGAAAAATTTTTTTCTGTACCGTCCCCATATAATAAAGGGATTGTTGAAAACACCGCTGTATATGCCAACAGCCCCGTCAAGTTCTGTATTTGTTATTGCAGATGTACCGATGACCATTCGTTCACTCGATAAATCAATATCTTTGCAATTTTCGGCACATTCAGCGGTATGTTTCAAATAATCTTTATTGAATTCATCAAGGTCACTTGAAAAAGGAATATCACATGAATTTATATCACTGTTTTTATTTTTCACTATTATATTGACCGCAAGGGTATCATACTGTATCAGCTTATTGCCGACAGGGAGAATGTAAAATTCCTTTACATTCTCCACTGCCTTGCCGATGCAGTACGCCATAAGCATATTGAATTTAAGATTTTTTCGTTTAACCATTCTGACAATATTCGTTACATCAAAAGTTTTTATAAAAGTCACCATTGGATTTGGTGCTTTTATCCATAGCTTATATGCAGAATATCTTGATGTATTTTCAGGTTGAATTTCCTTTGGCATACCCATATCCTCCATATCAAACGAATATTATCAGAGCCACGCCAATCAAAAGTAAGACAATACCAACAATCAACTCTATCAATCCAACTCGCCTTGCATAACTTTCATCTTTCAGACCTGATTTATAATCCGCTTCAAATCCATTAATGAGATAATATTTCTTTTGAAAGTAAATGAAATATCCGAACAGTGCAAATGCTGTTCCAAGCAGTATTGATATAATTTCAATTATTGACATAAAACCATTCCTTTCAATTTTATCAATAGATAAGCATTTATAACATTTTTATTTTTTTGAAAATATCCTCTGTTGCTGTTTCCGCACCGCCAAAATTCGGCCATGCTTTGATATTATCCCCTGCTTTTCTCGGAATGACGTGAATGTGAAAATGAAATACAGACTGTCCAGCACTTTCATCACTTGCATTAAGCAAATTAACACCGTCATATCCGCAGTCATCTACAAGATGATTTGCGATACGTTTTACCGTTCTCATCAGATTTATCAGGTATTCATCATTACAATCCAGTATATTTGTAAAGTGTTTTTTCGGAATTACCAGCAAATGACCGTCAACGTCCTTTGCAATATCCATGAATGCCATTGTGTATTCATCTTCATAAATTTTCATAGAAGGGGCTTCCCCTTTGATAATTTTGCAAAATATACATTCTTCCATTGTAACCAACTCCCTTAAATTTTGATTTATGTTACTCGATACCGTTCTGAATTTTTGCGGCTTTGAGAGTGTTTTTCATCAGCATAGCGATTGTCATAGGTCCTACTCCGCCGGGTACGGGCGTAATATAGGACACTTTCGGCTCAACCTCTGCATAGTCAACATCTCCGCATAATTTGCCGTTTTCATCTCTGTTAATGCCGACATCAAGCACGACTGCACCGTCTTTCACCATATCTGCTTTCACAAATTTCGGTCTGCCGACTGCCGCAACCA
>DBXL01000209.1:3060-4118 GCA_002309275.1 Ruminococcaceae bacterium UBA1213
GTGCCGTTTTCATGCAGTAAAAGCATAGCCATCGGCTTGCCGACAATATTGCTTCTGCCTATCACAACACAATTCTTGCCGTTGACATCTATATTTTCGGAATGTATCAATTCCATTACTCCCGCAGGCGTACACGGCAAAAAATGATAATCCCCTATCATGATTTTGCCGACATTTGACGGGTGGAATGCGTCAACGTCTTTCAAAGGCGATATTGCATTGATAACCGCCTTTTCATCAAGGTGTTTCGGCAGGGGAAGCTGACACAATATACCATTGATTTCGGGCTTGTTATTGAGTTCTTCCACCAATGCAAGCAATTCTTCCTGAGTTGTTTCCGCAGGCAGTGCATATTCTTCCGAAACAAATCCCACTTCCGCACAAGCCTTTTTCTTGTTATTCACATACACTCTTGACGCAGGGTCGTCACCTACGATTATTACAGCCAAGCCCGGATTGATACCCTTTGCTTTCAACTGTTCACACTCTGCTTTAACGTCTGCTCTCACCTTTGCAGAAACCTCTTTACCGCTGATTACTTTTGCCATTTTTAATGCACTCCTTTATTTTTCTGAAATATTTTCTTCTTTTATCTCAATATCAACAGCCTTTGATGTTCTTTTTCTGAACACTATCAAAAGCACGATTCCGATTATCATTGTCAGACCTGCCAATATTTGTGACACCCTTAAATTGAATATATACAGGCTGTCAGTACGCAGTCCCTCCACGAACATTCTTTCAAAGCCGTACCAGACAAGGTACAGTAAAAATATCTGTCCGTCATACTTTCGGTATTTCCTGCTGAAAAGATACAGCAATATAAATCCCAACAAACACCATACAGATTCATATAAAAAGCATGGGTGTACACCGATACCGTTTGTATTTTCGCTGACCATTCTCAATATACTGTCCGTTTCAGTGCCGAAAGCCTCCTGATTGACGAAATTGCCCCATCTGCCGATTCCCTGACCGATAAGAAATCCCATGACAGCTATATCAAGCGAGGCATATACAGGAACTTTTTTTATTTTTGCCGTAATACAGCCTGCTGT
>DBXL01000147.1:0-11399 GCA_002309275.1 Ruminococcaceae bacterium UBA1213
GTAAACGGTGTTGCATGGATACATACAGAGATACTCAAGAATGACGTTCTTAAAGAGTGGTATGCAATCTATCCGGAGCGTTTCCAGAACAAGACAAACGGTATTACCCAGAGAAGATGGCTCGGACTCTGCAACCCCGAACTCTCCGAACTCATCACAGACCTTATCGGCAAAAGATGGGTACGTCACCTCTATGAGCTCAAGAAGCTCGAAGGCAAGCTTACAGATGATGTTGTTGACAAGTTCAACGGCATTAAGTGGCAGAAGAAAAAACAGCTTTCAGACTATATCCAGAAACATGAAGGTGTATATATCAATCCTGACTTCATCTTTGATGTACAGGTTAAGCGTCTGCATGAGTACAAGAGACAGCTTCTCAATGCATTCTCCATCATGGCTATTTACTTCCGTCTGAAAGAGGGCAAGCTCCCGAACTTCACACCGACTGCATTTATCTTTGGTGCAAAGGCTGCTCCGGGTTATGCTCGTGCAAAGGCTATTATTAAGTACATCACACAGATAGCTGACCTTGTAAACAACGATCCTGATGTAAATCAGAAACTCCGTGTTGTATTCGTTGCCAACTACAATGTATCCTATGCTGAAAAGATAGTAACTGCTGCCGACGTTTCAGAGCAGATTTCCACAGCAGGCACAGAGGCTTCCGGTACAGGTAACATGAAATTCATGGTAAACGGTGCCGTTACACTTGGTACTTATGACGGTGCAAACGTTGAGATTGCTCAGCAGGCAGGCGAGGAAAATGAATATATCTTCGGTGCAAGGGTTGAAGAAATCAACGAGATAAAAGACAAATATGATCCTAAGGCTATTTATGAAGCGAATCCGGAAATCAAGAGAGTTGTTGACACTCTTATTGACGGACGTTTCTATGACGGCGGAAAAGAGGGCGAAGGCTCATTCAAGGAGCTCCATGACTCTCTCATCAAGGGTACACACTGGCATCAGGCTGACCATTATTTCATTATGCGTGACCTCCCCGACTATATAGACGCTAAACTCAGAGTAAACAACGACTATAAAGACAGACGTGGTTTTGCAAGAAAGTGCCTTATGAATACAGCAAATGCAGGAATGTTCTCAAGTGACCGTACAATCAATCAGTATGCAAGAGAACTCTGGAAAGTTAAAGACTAATTTCACTGCATAATACACAGGAAAGCGGCTGCAAGTCTCCCCAAGGGGCTTGCAGCCGCTTTTTTTTGGTTAATTGTTTGCGGGTGTATTGGAAGGGAAAAATTCGCTTGTAGGGAAGTCTATGCTGCTGAAAAGCTCACAGGGATCTTCGGAACTGCTTACGCACTCCTTGTTGGGTATGCAGAAATCGTATGCAGGGATAAGCATTTGTACATTTCTTTCAAGCTGTACTATTGTGAATATTCCCACAGATACAAGAGCCTGTTTTTCTGCATCGTTGGGGGCAAATTCATCGCCGTAACGTCTTATAATGCTTTCAGGTATGCGGAAAGGCGGCATGGGGGGAGGGGATTTGCGGTCAACGAGCCTTGCGGAAAGCGGGATAGGCTCTGCCACCTGCACGACGGCTTTAGGACTGTTGAATGCAGGCATATTGGCGGTGTCGGCAACTTCGGGACTGTTATCTGATGTAAATATCTTCACGCTTCCGTCACTGCCGAAAAGTACGGCTCTCTTTGAAAATACAGCAAGTCCCTTTACGGGCATTGGCACGGAATTCGGTGACATGAAAACATCAAGGCATACATCAAAATAAAATGTCATATCAACCGCATAAAAGCCCTTGTGAAAAGGTACGGACTGCAGACCTATGGAAACATTGCATACTTCGACATCACTCAGACGGACAGTGGCAGCCTTGTCTATCATGCATTGACCGGCTTTTGTAAGCAGAACAGGCAGGTCCTCCAGACAGTCTTTGTCTGAACATGAGTCATATATGCGTGGGGCATTGATACATACAGCTTCTTTGAATTTATCGCCCGGATTGCATTCTCCGCAGCCGCAGTAGATAGAATTTTCTGACATTATGTTTTCCTCCTTATATCTTCCTATATAAACATTTTATTCCGCCCTCATAAAAAAGTTCATAAAATTTTATCAGAGTGGAGTGTGGAGAGTTGGGAGTGGAGCTGTTAAAGCGGACTGCAGAGTTGGTGAAAAACAAAAAAATTCAGCAGATAAGAAACTATCTGCTGAACGATTTTCTGTAATACAGAGAAGCAGGACATATTGGAAAGGAGAACATAACTTCACTCTCCACTCTCCACACTCCACTCTTTTATTTAGCGTACTCTACGGCACGGCTTTCACGAATGATATTAACTTTTATCTGACCGGGATACTCCACTTCATCTTCAATTTTCTTGCAGATGTTTCTTGCAAGGAGAATCATGGAGTCATCTTTTACAATTTCAGGTCTTACAATAATTCTTACTTCACGACCTGCCTGTATGGCAAAGCATCTTTCAACGCCGTCAAAGGAAGAAGCCACTTCTTCAAGCTTTTCAAGACGTTTGATGTAGTTTTCAAGATTTTCACGTCTTGCACCGGGACGTGCAGCAGAAATAGCGTCTGCTGCCTGTACAAGACACGCAATAACGGTTTTAGCCTCGACATCGCCGTGATGAGCCTGAATCGCATGGACAACAGCCTCATTTTCTTTATATTTTCTTGCAACGTCAACGCCGATTTCAACATGAGAACCCTCAATTTCATGGTCAAGAGCTTTTCCGATGTCGTGGAGAAGTCCGGCACGTCTTGCCATAGTGGGATCGAGTCCGAGTTCGGAAGCCATGATGCCTGCAAGGTATGCGACTTCAAGGGAATGCTCCAGAACATTCTGACCATAGCTTGTACGGAAATGGAGTCTGCCTATGAGCTTGACGAGTTCGGGGTGGATATTGTTGACACCCGCCTCTATGATAGCACGCTCGCCTTCGGATTTAACAGTGAATTCTACTTCACGTTTTGCTTTTTCGTACATTTCCTCAATGCGTGCAGGGTGTATTCTGCCGTCGGAAATGAGCTTTGTAAGGGTAACTTTTGCAATCTCACGCTTGACGGGTTCAAAGCATGAGAGGGTAATAGCTTCCGGTGTATCGTCAATGATGAGGTCAACACCTGTGAGGGTTTCTATTGCACGGATATTTCTGCCTTCACGTCCGATAATTCTGCCCTTCATGTCGTCATTCGGCAGAGGAACAACTGAAACGGTGGATTCACTCACATGGTCGGCAGCAATACGCTGAATGGCAAGGGAAACAATTTCTCTTGCGGTTTTTTCTGCTTCTTCTTTGGTCTTTTGCTGGAAATCCATGATTTTGACAGCTTTTTCATGAGTAAGCTCACTGTCAAGGTTGTTGAGAATATAGGCTTTTGCCTGTTCCGAAGTGAAGCCCGATATTCTTTCAAGGACATCCAGTTCGCTTTGTCTGATTTTTTCAGCCTCTGCAAGACGCTCTTCAGCCTTTTTCAGCTTCTGGTTAATGCTTTCGTCTTTTTTCTCAAGGCTGTCGAGCTTTTTCTCAACGGATTCTTCTTTCTGCTGGATACGTCTTTCCTGACGCTGCATTTCTTTTCTGCGGTCTGCAATCTCGTGTTCGGCATTGTCAAGAAGTCTGTGAGCCTCGTCTTTGCCGGCAATGACAGCTTCTTTTTTTGTAGCCTCGGCAGAACGCTGGGCTTCCTCGATAATTCTCTTTGCCTCCGTTTCGGCAGAGCCTATCTTGTCTTCACCGACTTTTTTCCTGTACTGCACGCCTACAAAAAATGCACATACTCCGACAACAATGGATATTGCAACGATAAGGAATATTGCCAGTATGGGATCCATTTTTACACCTCCTGTAAAAGTTTGTTTTTTCTTAATGAACTGACGTTTATAATATTCCGAAAATCAACTCATGAAGGTGTCGTCAAGTATTTTTATTCAGTTTTTTTATATCAAAAAAATAAAACAGATAAAATATTTCAAATATATCCGCCCGATCGAATATATAGCAAATAAATTGAATGTTTGGCAATAAAAATATCTCAACGGCATCATTGAGATGATCGGTTACGGCAAAAACAACACTTTTGCCTATGGTATATTTTATAACTAATGTCATTGTATTGTCAAGGCAGTTGAGTTATTTTTATCAGTATGCATTGAAGTTAACAGTCATTTTTGTGCAAAGTTGACTATAAAAATGCTGTTTGTGAAAAAATGAAACGTAAATGTGGATTTAAAAAAACGATTTTCGGCAATATAAGGGCATTTTTGTATTATTTTTGTTGATTGTGCAGAGAATTTACTGGAAAATCCTGCTGTATAAGGATATTATTTATTAAAAATAAATTTACTAATAATATTTGATATTATTGGAGTTTTGATGTAAAATAGAGTAGTAAAGTAAAATAGAGGGAGATGTTTATAATGAGTGAAATTTCAAGAGAAGAAATAATAGAAATGAGGAAGAAAATCATTGAAAATGAGTTTGCCCATCTCAATGCAAAGCAGAAGGAAGCTGTATTGACAATAAAGGGTGCATTGCTGGTGCTTGCAGGAGCAGGCAGTGGAAAGACAACTGTGCTTGTCAACAGGATAGCCCATATTCTCCGTTGGGGAGAGGCTTATGAAAGTGATAAGCTTTATAATGAATACACACCCGATGAGATACAGCAGATAGAATCGGCGGCAGAGGGAAAAACACAAATTTCCGGTGAGCTTGTTGAAAAGCTGGCAGTTTCAAAGCCTTATCCATGGAGAATACTCGCTATTACATTTACCAACAAGGCTGCCAATGAACTCAAAGAGAGAATCTGCAAAACAACGGGTATCATAGGGAATGATGTATGGGCTATGACGTTTCACAGTGCGTGTGTAAAGATTTTAAGGCGTTACGGTGAAAGGCTGGGATATGACAGGAATTTTACGATATACGATACAGATGACCAGAAAAGAGCCATCAGAGAATGTATGAAAGCCCTTAATATTGATGAAAAGATGCTGACTGTAAAGGAAGTATTGCCTGAAATATCTCATGCCAAGGATAATATTGTCAGTCCCGAAAGGCTTCTCAAAAGAGCAGGAAATGATGTGCGTTTAGGTTCTATTGCAAAGATATATAAGGAATATCAGAAAAGACTGCTTGCAGCAAGTGCAATGGACTTTGATGATATAATTTACAATACAGTAGAGCTTTTCAATGAATTCCCCGACATACTCGAAAAGTATCAGGAGCAGTTCAAATACATAATGGTAGATGAGTATCAGGACACCAACACGATACAATATGAACTTGTCAGACTGCTTTCGGAGAAATACGGCAATGTATGCGTAGTAGGTGATGATGACCAGAGTATCTATAAATTCAGGGGAGCGACAGTTGAAAATATCCTTGAATTTGACACGGACTATGAAAATGCAAAAGTTGTCAAGCTGGAGCAGAATTATCGTTCCACAAAGAATATCCTTTCAACTGCCAACAGCGTTATTAAAAATAATACCCAGAGGCATGAAAAGCATCTCTGGACACAGAACGATACAGGTGAAAAGATAGTTTCATACAAGGCGACTGATGAACAGGATGAGGGCAGATTTATTGTGAATACCGTTGCAAAGGCGGTTGAGGGCGGTGCCAGATACTCTGATTATGCCGTACTTTACAGAATGAATTCACAGTCACAGTCACTGGAAAGGGCGTTTCTTCATGCAAAGATTCCTTACAGGATAATAGGCGGAAGAAAATTCTTTGAATACAGGGAAATCAGGGATATGATGGCATATCTGAACGTGATAAGCAATACAAGCGACAGCAGCAGACTGAAAAGAATTATCAATATTCCCAAGCGTGGCATAGGTGACAGAACCATTGCTCAGGTAGAAGAAATCAGTATGCTCAATCATACAAGTATGTTTGAAACGATGGAAAATGCAGAACAGTTTGACGTTCTTTCAAAGAGTGCGGAAAAGATACAGAGTTTTGTAAAAATCATCAATGACATGAGGGAAATGCTTGCAAACGGCTCTAAAATTTCGGAGATGTATGAAAAGCTTATCAAAGATACCATGTATGAGCCTTTCATCAGAATGGCGAGCGACAGGGGAGAAAATGCTGTTGAAAACGTGCATGAGCTTACTTCCAATATCATTCAGTATGAAAATGAATTCAAAGAAAATGCGTCTTTGCAGGGATTCCTTGAATATACGGCACTGCTTACAGACATAGATTCCTATGCAGAAAAAGAAGACTGTGTGGTAATGATGACAATACATTCTGCCAAGGGACTTGAATTTGAAAATGTATTCATTCCGGGAATGGAAGAAAATATATTTCCAAGCTTTCAGTCTATCATGTCGGGAGATGATATGCAGGAGGAAAGAAGGCTTGCATATGTGGGCATTACCAGAGCAAAGAAAAATCTGTATTTAATCAACTCGGAAAGCCGTATGCTTTTCGGTCACTCCACCAGAAACAGACCTTCAAGATTTCTTTCGGAGCTTCCGGAGCAGATAGTTGAAAAAAAGCAAAAGGAGATTGTGAAGAATGCCAATTTTGACATACCTCAGCCCAAAGCGGTACGCCGTGCAGATATTGCGAGCAGTAAAGTCATCACATCCTCTTCTTTTACAGGAAAGCCTGTTGCCATAAATTACACAGCAGGAATGAAAGTTCTGCATAACGTGTTCGGTGAGGGTGTAATAATAAACGTGAAGCCTATGGCGTCGGACAGTATGCTGGAAATTGCATTCGATAAAGTAGGCACTAAAAAACTGATGGGAAAAATTGCTAAATTAACTGTTTTGGACTGAAAAAGGAGATGTTGAAAAAATGCCTGCGGTAGTATCACATTATTTGCTTGCAGACAGGGTATATGATGCCCTTCTTGAATATGAGCCGCAGCTTGATATAGACCATACGGCATTTGTATGGGGAGCGTGCGGGGCTGACATATTTTTTCTTCACAGAGCAATGCCTTATCAAAAGGGCAGAAGTCTTAAAAAATACGGTACGGAACTGCATAATATGAGTGCAGAAAAAGTAATCAATTATTTCATCCGATTTGCAAGAAACCGTTTCAGTGATACAGCAATGAGTTATGCACTTGGATTTATTACGCATTATGCATTTGACTCGATTGCTCATCCGTTTATACTGCATTTTGCAGACGTGATGGAGGAACAGCACCCCGAAAAACTGAATTCCGTGTGTCACAATGAGATAGAGGCAAATCTTGACAGTCTTTTTCTGAGGTATGAGAGAAAGCAGAAAATTTCTTCGTTTCGTCTTCAGACAGCGTCACCGCTGAAAGAGAGTGTCAATAAGATAATAGCGGAGATGTGGCATGGACTGATACTTGCTTATTTTGGCGAGGATATAGGGATAAATGAACTGATTCAGGTGCAGAAAGACTGGCATTACAGTCTGGTACTGCTGAATGACAAGGGGGCTTTCAAAAAACACGCTGTCATGCTTGGAGAAAGAATTTTGGGGATAAGTCCCGTACTTTCGCCTATTATAAGAACGTCATATCCGGACTTGTCGTTTGATTATGCAAATATGTCGCATACAGAGTGGCGTTCACAGGCAGACGGGAAAATGCATAACGAAAATTTCTTTGAGCTTGCAGACACGGCAGAAGAAAAAGCACTTGCCCTGATATTATCGGTTCTTACTAACAGACTGCTCACCCGTGAACAGTGCAAAGAAAGCTTTACAGGAAAATAAATGATAAATGAGGAATGAGGAATATTTTTTTATTTCTCATTCCCGATATGTGAAAAGGATGTGAATTTTTATGAAAATTTCTACAAAGGGAAGGTATTCTTTAAGAATGCTTTTAGACCTTGCCATGAATGGAAATGACGGATATGTTTCACTGAAGGACATAGCCGAAAGGCAGAATATATCCAAAAAGTATCTTGAGCAGATAGTACCGCTTTTAAGCAAGTCGGGACTGCTGAAAACAAACAGGGGTTATCAGGGCGGATATATGCTTGCTAAAAAGCCGAGTGAATACACCGTAGGAGAAATTCTCAGGCTCACGGAAGGCAGTCTTGCACCGGTAGCGTGCCTTGACAGTGTGACAAATGAGTGCATACGAGCCAATGAATGCATAACCCTTTCGGTATGGCAGGGGCTTTATGAAGTTATGTCAAACTATCTTGACGGTATCACTTTACAGGATATTATCGACAAAAGTCCCTATGCACAAGGCGGAGATTACTGCATATAAGAACGAGGAGTGAGGAATGATGGACATTGTGTTGCTTATCATAGGGATAATCATTATTATATTGCTTGTTGTCCTCATACTCAGAACGGGAAAGGAACAGCCCATATCATTTCCAAGCCTTGACGGTGTGAAATCACAGCTTGATGTCATGCAGAAAGATAACAGGGATTCTCAATCGGCATTACGGCAGGAAGTTTCCGCAAGCATGAAAGAGAATATATCTTTTTTAAGTCAGCAGCTTACGGTAAATCAGAAGCAGGCAAGTGACGAACAAATCAGAATGTCAAGAAATCAGCGTGAACAGCTTGATATAATAGGGACTTCACAGCGGGAAGAACTCAAAGCCATGAGCAGAAATATATCAAGTCAGCTTCAGCAGCTTGAAAAGAGATTGGCAACGCTTGAAAAGAACACGGAAAGCAGGCTTGAAAGTATTCGAGGAACGATGGAAAAACAGCTTGACAGCGTGAGAAATGAGAATACAAGCCAGCTTGAAAAAGTGCGTAACACGGTTGATGAGAAACTGCAAACGAATCTTGAAAGCATGAACGGAGCTATATCGGGAAATCTTGCACAGCTTGAAAAGAGATTTGCCACGCTTGAAAAGAATACGGAAAATAAGCTTGAAAATATCCGTGGAGCTATGGAAAAGCAGCTTGACGGCATGAGAAATGATAATACAAGCCAGCTTGAAAAGGTGCGTAACACGGTTGACGAGAAATTACAGACAAATTTGGAAAGCATGAACGGCACTATATCAGGGAATCTTTCACAGCTTGAAAAGAGATTTGCCACGCTTGAAACAAGTACGGAAAATAAATTGGAAAATGTGCGTACATCTGTTGAAAGTCAGCTGAAATCTATCCGGGATGACAATAATAGACAGCTGGAACAGATAAGAGGAACGGTTGACGAGAAATTGCAGACTACTCTTGAAAAGAAGATGAATGAATCATTCAGGCTTGTGAGTGAGCGTCTTGAACAGGTATATAAAGGCTTGGGTGAAATGCAGAGCGTTGCACAGGGCGTAGGCGATTTGAAAAAAGTTTTGTCAAATGTCAAGACGAGGGGCATTTTGGGAGAAATACAGCTTGGGGCGATACTGAAAGAGATACTCACACCCGAGCAGTATGAAGAGAATATTGCCACCGTGCCGAAAAGTGCAAACAGGGTTGAATTTGCCGTGAAACTGCCGGGTACTGATGAGGGCAAATATGTCTATTTGCCGATAGATTCCAAATTCAATGGTGACAGGTTTGCCTATTTGCAGGAGGCGTATGAAACGGGTGATAAAAATGCCGTTGCGGAGGCTAAAAAACAGCTTATTGAAGCTGTAAAGAAGTGTGCGAAAGATATAAGTGAAAAGTATATTTCACCGCCCTATACAACACAGTTTGCAGTGATGTTTCTGCCGTTTGAGGGACTGTATGCAGAGGTAGTCAATACAAAAGGTCTTGTGGAGGAATTACAGCGTACATATAAAATTAATGTGGCAGGACCTTCCACAATGGCAGCCATGCTGAATTCACTGAAAATGGGCTTTCAGACTCTCGCCATACAGAAAAGAAGCGGTGAAGTGTGGGAAGTTCTGGGAGCTGTCAAGACGGAGTTTGAAACGTTTGAAAAGGCTCTCGCCGAAACGCAGGAGCGTCTGAGAAAAGCAGACGACAGTTTGGAAAAGCTTGTGGGAGTGCGTACCAGACAGATGAATAAAAAATTGAGCAGAATTGATAAACTCGATATTGAAAAGACGTATAAAATATTGGAAACAGAGTAAAAAAAATCAAAAAATCTCTTGCATATTGGGAAATAAAGTGGTAGAATAAGTATGGTAGTTTATTGTGTTAGTTGACGAAAGAGTGGGGCAACCCGCTCTTTTATCGTTAATATGACAAAATTTTTCAGAAACGGAGATTTTTATGGGACAAAAAAAGAAAACAAATACAGTGGAAGCTGTAACGGAACTTGTCAGACCTATTGTGGAAGAAATGGGACTGATATTATGGGACGTAAGATTTGTAAAAGAGGGTGCAGTGTGGTATCTGAGGATATTCATAGACAAGGACAGCGGAGTCACCATAGAGGACTGTGAAAACGTGACAAGGGCTGTTGACAAACCTCTTGATGACCTTGATCCCATAGAGCAGAATTATTGTCTTGAAGTGTCGTCACCGGGAATTGAAAGGGAGCTTGTAAAATACGAGCATTTTGAAAGTTTTCTGGGAGCACCTGTGATGGTAAAGCTGCATAAGCCGAATGAAAAAGATATGCGTGAGTTCAAAGGAACTTTGATTGCACATGACAAAGACACCGTAACTGTGAGTGCCGAAGACGGCGGACAGTATGTAATAAATAAAAAAGATACGGTATATATTAAATTAGATGATTTCAACCTGTAACGGAGGAGTTTAGAAAATGAAAAGCAAAAATGAAAAGCCTGTTCAGACGAATACCAATCCCGAATTGTACGAGGTGCTTGCACTGATAGAAAAAGAGAAAGGCATATCAGCCGAGTACATGATCACTCAGATAAAAAGGGCTATCAGACTTGCCTGCAAAAAGACCTATAACAGCAGTGATGATGATATACTCATCAACATGGACGCAGAAACGGGACTTTTTGAAGTTTTCCTGAATAAAGAGGTAGTGGAGGAAGTGGAAAACCCGAAAAGTGAGATACAGCTTGACGAGGCGAGAAAGATAAGTGCAGCGGCAAGAATCGGCGATAAAATCGGCATCAGGCTGGATACAAAGGAATTTGGCAGAATTGCCGCACAAAAAGCCAAAAATATTATCCGTCAGGGTATCCGTGACAGTGAAAAGGGACAGGCTCTTGCAGAGTATCAGAGTAAACTGCAGGATATAGTCACTGTAACAGTGGAGCATATAGAGAGAAATGAAAACGGCGAAGCAGGGGATATAACAGTAAGACTTGGAAAGTCTGCCGCCATTCTGCCGAAGAAAGAACAAGTGCCGAATGAAGTCATCAATGAGAATGACAGGATAAAAGTGTATGTTGTGGATATAAAGAACGAGGGAAAAGAGCCTCATGCGATTATTTCAAGGACACATCCGGGATTTGTGAAAAAGCTGTTTGAAACGGAAGTACCTGAGATATTTGACGGTACGATTGAGATAAAGTATATATCGAGAGAGGCAGGCTCAAGAACAAAAATCGC
>DBXL01000147.1:11466-15781 GCA_002309275.1 Ruminococcaceae bacterium UBA1213
CTCAATGGTGAAAAAATAGATATAGTGGAATACAGTGATGATCCTGCCAAGTTCATTTCGGCAGCACTTTCACCGGCAGAAGTTATCAGTGTAAGTGCAGACGAGGAGCAGAAAACAAGTACAGCAGTTGTTCCTGACAGTCAGCTGTCCCTTGCCATAGGCAAAAATGGTCAGAATGTCCGCCTTGCCGCAAAGCTGACGGGCTGGAAAATAGACATCAATCCGCAGAGCGGATTCTATGGAGAGGACAAGCCCGAAGAAGTGAAAGCGGAAGCACCTGCTGAAGAATGAGAGGGCGTTTATGCATCAAAAGAAGATACCTATGAGAAAATGCACAGGCTGTAATGAAATGAAGGAAAAAAGACAGCTTGTAAGAGTGGTGAAAGCCCCCGATAAGACAGATGAAAACGGTGAAGTCATAGAAAAAGGTGAAATTTCGGTTGACTTCACGGGCAAAAAATCAGGCAGGGGAGCATATGTATGCCCGAATGCAGAGTGCCTTAAAGCAGCAAGGAAGGCAAGAAGGTTGGAAAGGGCATTTTCATGCAGGATACCTGATGAAGTGTATGAACAGCTTGAAAGGGAGCTTGGCGGAAACAATGGATAAAAAGATACTTGATTTTCTGGGGATAGCAAGACGTGCAGGCAGGCTGTCACTTGGTACAGACGCTGTTATGGAAGCCGTGAACAAGAAGAAATCAAAATTGATTATAACCGCTTGTGACATATCCGAAAGGACGAGAAACAATGTTGTAAAAATTGCCAAACAGGGCAATATAAAGACCGTATTTTCAGAAATACCTATGGAGAGCTTTGGCAGTGCCATAGGGAAAGCTGTGGGGATTATATCTGTGAATGATGAAGGATTTGCAAAAAGGCTTGAAGAGCTTTTTGCATGACAAGAAGAGTGGAGGAATGTGTGTATGATAAAATACAAACTGGGTGATCTGGCAAAAGACCTGAATATGCAGGCAAAGGACATTGCCGACATGATAAAAGAGCGTTTCAAGACGGTGAAAAAACCGGGTACATTGCTGACTGATGAAGAATTGAATTATATTTTCGAGAAAGTGACGGCTGACAAGAGTGTAAGCAGTTTTGAGAAGTATTTTGCTTCAAAGCAGAAGGCAGCTGCACCCAAGCAGGAGAAGACGGAAAAAGCAGAAAAGACGGAAAGAAAAGACAAGCCCGAAAAGAAAGAAAAGTTTGAAAAGACGGATAAAAAAGAAAGACCTGACAGAAAAGAGAAGTTTGAGAAAAGGTTTGATAAAAAGGACAAGGCAGAAAAGCAGGATAAAAAAGAGAAGTTTGCCAAGCAGGACAAAAAGCCTGAACAGAAGATGGATAAAAAGCCGAAAAGTCAGGAAAAAAAGCCTGTACAGCCTGTGCATAAGCCTGAAGAGAATGACAGCGTGAATGAAACAGTGAGCTTTGAGAGAAGAAACCGTGTGGTTGATACAAGACAGTCGAATGTTGACATAGAGAGATACAATGAAAAATATGACCGTCTTGCAAGCGAGAAAATGCACAATGTCAACACGGCACCCAACAAGCAGAAAATAAACCAGCGTTCTCAGCAGAAGGGCAAGCCGAAGAATTCCAGAAAAGAAACTGAGCAGGAAAGATTAAAACGTATCGAAAAAGACAGAAAAAATAAGCCGATAACCGTTTTGATACCTGATGAAATAACGGTAGGCGAGCTTGCACTCAGGCTTAAAGCAAGGGCAGGCGAGGTTATTGGAAAGCTGATGGGATTCGGTGTCATGGCGAATGTCAATGAAGTGATAGATTTTGATACAGCGTCGCTTGTTGCACTGGAATTCCATGCAAGAATTGAAAAGGAAAATGTTGAAACCATAGAAGAAAGAATTATTGATGACAGCGATGATGACGATACCAATTTGATTTCAAGGTCACCCGTTGTCGTGGTAATGGGACACGTTGACCATGGAAAGACATCATTGCTTGACGCTATCCGTCATGCCCACGTCACTTCTACGGAAGCAGGCGGTATTACCCAGCATATCGGTGCATACCGTGTCAATATTGACGACAGGGAAATTACTTTCCTTGATACCCCCGGCCATGAGGCATTTACGACCATGCGTGCAAGGGGTGCACAAGTTACGGATATAGCCATTCTTGTGGTTGCGGCAGATGATGGTATCATGCCCCAGACCATTGAGGCTATCAACCATGCAAAAGCCGCCGGTGTATCCATCATAGTTGCTGCCAATAAAATTGACAAGCCGGGTGCAGATGTAATGAGAGTGATGACTCAGCTCATGGAACATGAGATAGTACCGGAAGATTTCGGCGGAGATACGCCTGTCATACCTGTTTCGGCACATACCAAACAAGGTATAGATGAACTGCTTGAAATGGTACTGCTTGTAGCGGATATGAAGGAGCTGAAAGCAAATCCTGACAGAGCGGCAAAGGGTACTGTAATAGAAGCAAGGCTCGACAAGGGCAGAGGACCGATTGCAACAGTGCTTGTGCAGAACGGTACACTGAAAGTCGGTGATATAATCGTAGCAGGCACGACAGTAGGACGTGTCAGAGCTATGACAGATGACAATGGAAATAAAGTAAAGAGTGCAGGACCGTCAGTGCCTGTTGAAATTACAGGTCTTGATGATGTACCGGTAGGTGGAGATGTATTTAATGCCGTATCTGATGAACGTCTTGCGAGGGAGCTTGTTGACCAGAGAAAGACGGCTCAGAAAGAAGAAAAATTCAATGCCCGCACGAAAGTGACTCTTGACAATCTGTTTGACCAGATGAAACTGGACGATATGAAAGAACTGAAAATCATTGTCAAGGCAGATGTGCAGGGTTCTGTTGAGGCGGTAAGACAGTCGCTTGAAAAGCTGTCAAATGAAGAAATCAGAGTCAATGTCATTCACAGCGGTGTGGGTGCGATAAGAGAATCAGATGTCATGCTTGCGTCAGCGTCCAATGCGATTATCGTAGGCTTCAATGTACGCCCCGACAGCGTGGCGGAGGAAAATGCCAAAAATGATGGTGTAGATATTCGTTTGTATAGAATTATCTATGACTGCATAGAGGAAATACAGGCAGCTATGAAAGGTATGCTTGCACCGAAATTCAAGGAAACTATTCTTGGTAAAGTGGAAGTACGTCAGACATATAAAATTACCAATGTCGGACTTGTATCGGGTTCCTATGTACTTTCGGGAAAGGTACTGCGTGGTGCGAGTGTCAGAGTTGTGCGTGACGGCATAGTGATTGCAGATGATACAATCGCATCTTTGCAGAGATTCAAGGATTCCGTCAAGGAAGTGGCACAGGGCTTTGAATGCGGTATCACTCTTGACCGTTTTGCAGACATCAAAGAAGGCGACATATTTGAAGTGTATCAAATGGAGCAGATAAAAGAATGAGAAATGAGGAGTGGGGAATGAGGAATGTTTCTTGTTCCCCGTGACTTATATTTTAGTGAAAGGGGTTGCGGAAATGGAAACCTACAGTGATTTTTTGGAGAGAATCAATAAATTTGAGAAGCCTGAGCTTGATATAAGTGAGAGTGATTTTCACCCCCATGCAGAGTTGGGTGCAAAGTGCTGTGCAGACGGGAGTTTCAGGAAATTTTACGGAGATACGGTTGTATTTGGGCTGAAGCACAAAGTCAGGGAAAAATTCGGAGAACTGATAGATGAACTTTATGAAAAAGCCCCTGAATGTTTCAGTGAGAAATTAAACAAAAATACAATTCATATGACATTGCATGACTTGAGTGCGTCAGACGACATCGGCGAGGTGTCGGGAGATGTTTTTATGAATGAAGTCAAACTGCTGGAGGTTCTGAAAGACAGCCCCGTGAAAGACTGCACGATAAAGATGAAAACGAATGCGGTCATCAATCTGGTGTCAAAAAGTCTTGTCATGGCATTGGTGCCGTGTGACGAGGAAGAATGGAATAAATTGCAGGAGCTGTATGAACTGATTAATCAGGTGAGGGTATGCCCGTATCCGTTCCTTACTCCGCACGTTACACTTGCCTATTTCAATGTAAACGGCTTTGAAGAAAAGTCTGTGAAGAAGCTGAAAAAGATAGTTGAAAAAATGAACGAGAACAGCTTTGAAGTGATTCTGCATACGGACAGACTGCATTATCAGCATTTTTACAGCATGAATGATTACAGAAATATATTCTCACTTGTATAACCTGATGAGCAAATTGGAATACCTGTATTTTCCGTGAAAAAAATTATTTTGTATAATTGTGTGCTTTGCAAAAAATAAAAATACTTATTCATGGTTTTGATATTGACAATATACTGAAAAATAT
>DBXL01000147.1:15859-16032 GCA_002309275.1 Ruminococcaceae bacterium UBA1213
AGGAGAATATATAATGAAAATTTGCCCTGTATGTAAAGCAGCCGTTAATGATGATGCGGAATATTGTGATAACTGTGGAAATGATGAGTTCTATGACCAACCGCAGCAGTTTGGTCAGTACGAGCAGCCTTATCAGAATGATTATAATGAGTATCAACAGCCGCAGTACCAGA
>DBXL01000147.1:16107-25410 GCA_002309275.1 Ruminococcaceae bacterium UBA1213
CAGCCGGCTCAGCCGCAGTATCAGAACGGCTATAATAACTATCAGCAGCCGGTTCCGCCGCAGTATCAGAATGATTATAATAACTATCAACAGCCGGCTCAGCCTCAGTATCAGAATGGCTATAATAACTATCAGCAGCCGGATCAGCCGCAGTATCAGAATGGCTATAATGACTATCAACAGCCGGCTCAACCGCAGTATCAGAATGATTATAATAACTATCAGCAGCCGGCTCAGCCGCAGTATCAGGAGAATTATGAACAGGCACCGTATCAGCAGCAGCCTGCTTCCATTCAGAAACAGCCCGTATATGAAGAAGAACAGCAGCCTGTATATGAGGAGGAGCAGCCTCAGCCGGCAGAGGAAGAACAGCAGACAGTAGAAGAAAGCGTTCCTGTAGAAGAACAGCCTGCCGAGATTTCCGAACAGCCCGAAGAACAGGCAGAAACGGAAGAAGCCCCTGCCGAGCCGGAAGAGCCGGAAGAACCGGAAGGACCAAAAGAGAATCCCTATGAAGTGTCAAAGAACTTTGTATTTGAAAAGACCGTAAAACAGCAGCCGCAGGAAGAACAGCCTGCCGAAAAGCCGAAGAATGTAAAAGGCTTTATCCAGATGATAATGAATACAAAAGAGCATACCATAGAATTTGATAAGGAAGATATTTCAAAAAATCAGAAAAATGCACTGATAGCCTGTTTTGGTGTAACTTTCTGGCTGCCGTTCATCTCAAAGGACTACTCCCGTTATGCGAGATTTTACGGTAATCAGGGACTTCTTACTCTTATCACAATGGTACCGTCTATTATATTCTATTCACTTATAATGGGTGTAGTAATATGCAATGCGTGCACAGCGTCTGTATATAGCAACGGTGCAGAGGTATTCAAATATCTTACATTCGGCGGTTGGATAGCTGCAATTATCTTCTTTGCAATATGCTTTGCGATACCGATATTTATTATATACTGCTCCGTGACGAACATAAAACAGGGCAAAGCCAAGGATATTCCCTTTATAGGCAGACTCAGACTTATCAGCTGACGAAAAATATATCAGTCCGAACATGAAAAGCTGTTCGGACTGATTTTTACTTTGAGTGGGAGAAGATAAATTTTATATCGGGGTTTTCACGGTGCAGCCGTCTTAAAATGGCGATAACGGATATATAGTCATCGGCATCATACTGCATGGAAAGAAGTTTTTCTGACGGAAAAAGGTCACTGTCAAGGACTCTTTCATCAATGGCGGCATCTGCCGCAAAAAATATGTTTTTTTCAGGAATGAAGTAGCCTGTCATGGCATTGGCAGCTCCCCTTATATCAACGGCAAGTACAGAACCATCTCCAAGAGCGTCATACACATATTTAAAGCAGCTTTTCAAAGGCGTTTCGCCTTTGAAAATATTAAAGGCTTTCATGGGAATATTTTCTTTTGGGAAGGTGCTTTTAATGATATTGTCTGAATCATGGTCGAATTTCAGAACGCATAAAAGCTGTGCTGTTGCCATAAGCTCGTATTTTGGCAGCAGAGGCAGTGCGCCGCAGCATTCTGCATTGGCGTGTGTCAGCAGAACTTTTTTTATGCACAGGGGATCCATGTGTTCTTTTTCAAGCTGTGCAATAATGGTATCTTCCTTTTTGAAGCTTACTTTACGCTTAATGATGTATTTTGAATAGGAAATGGCATTTCTTTTCATTTCCTTTGTACAGCCCGTGTTTATCAGGATATGACCGAATTTTCTGTGTTCCATAAGAATGACATTGACAGGCAGAATTTCTGTCTTGAAGTCTGCATTGGCATACAACTCCGACATCTTAAACTCTTCATATCCACAGGGCAGAATTCTCAATGATGTGATTTTATTCATAAAATTTCCCCATTTGCTAAAAATATATACTATAATTTTTGCACAGACTTTATAAAAAGTCAAGTTTTTTTATAATTAAGTGTTGTGAAATTGAAATTTTTTTGTTATTATATATATCGGCAGTATTTTTTAAATTACGGGAAAGAATTTTTTATATGCCGAAAGGAGAAAATTTTTATGGCAAAATGGAATTTGAAAATATGCTCGGCAGTTGTAGCCTGTTCATTGGCGATGTCGGCTGCACTGACGGGCTGTAACGGTATTTTTACAAAGACGGAATCAAGTGAGTCGTCTTCAGGGACATCTTCACAGGTATCTTCTGCGAACAGTCAGGCTGAGAGTAAGTTTGGTGACAACATCGCTGCAAAGTCCGATAATTTTTCTGTGAGCCTTGCAATGATAAATCGTATCTTCAAGAGCACATATAATGATTTTACAAGCTACTATGCATCCTATTATGGATTTGATACGGCAAAGAGTTCCAGAGTGCAGTATTATGACGAAGAAAATGGCATTACATGGTATGACCAGTTTATTGACAGTGCGAAATCCAATGTCAAGCAGCTTCTTACACTGTGCGAGGCTGCCAAGAAAGACGGTCTTTCACTTGATGAAGAGGATAAGAAAAATATAGATACCAATATAGAAAACATGAGGGCTGCCGCTGACAATGCGGGACAAGCATTTGATGATTATATTTCGACAACGTTTGGTTCGGGGCTTACAGAAAAAGATGTAAGGGAAAATCTGGAGCAAACTACCCTTGCACAGAAATATTATCAGAAAGTATATAACAGCTTTAACTATACTGATGAAGAGTATGAAAAAGCCTATGAAGAAAATAAGGAGTCTTATCAGTATGTTGACTTTCTGACATTTACATTCGGCTATGGAACGGTTGATTCGTCTGAATCATCAGTGACGATTGACGAAAAGCAAAAGGAAGTGGCAAAGAAAGCAGCCGATGAACTTGCCAAAACCAAGACGGAAGAAGAATTTACAGAGCATATCAAAAAATATCTCAATGAAAACCGTTCTTATGTAAATTTGTCTGCGGAGGAGTCGCATACGGAGGAAGAATACCAGTCAGCGATAGAAAGTCAAGTAAAGTCTGCCAAAGTGGAGAAGTATGCTTATGAGGCGACCACAGATGCAGGCAAATGGCTTTTTGCCGACAGCAGAAATATCAATGATACATATGTGTTTGAAGGCACAAGCTCCTATAATGTAGTAATGCTGTTGAAAAAGCCGTACCGTGACGAGAGTATCAATAAGAATGTAAGACATATTCTCTTTACAGCCGATACATACGGCTCTGATGCCAATGCCAAGAAAAAAGCTGATGAAGTATATGAGGAGTGGAAAAAAGGCGAGGCTACCGAAGAAAGCTTTGGAAAGCTTGCCACCATTTACAATGCCGATTCTGATTCAGGTTCGGCTGCGTCAGGCGGTCTTTATGAAAATGTATATGAAGGCAAAATGGTTCCTGAGTTCAATGACTGGATATTTGATCCCGAGCGCAAGGAGGGGGATACAGGTATTGTAAAAACCACATATGGCTATCATATCATGTACTATGTAGGCAGCAGTATGCCTGTATGGAAACTTTCCGTTGACGGCGTTCTCAGAAGAAATGACTACAATGAGGCATATTCGGAAGTTGAAAAGACCATCACGATTGAATTTGATGATGATTATATCAATACAATACCCGATCCGACAGAGGAAGTGGAAGAGGAAAGCACCGTATCGGAAGCAGAATCACAGACATCTGCCCCTGAAAGCACTGAGGAATCAAAGGATTGATTAAAAATATGGCGGACATGGCAAATGCCGTGTCCGTCTAAAAATAAATCCGAAGTGAACAATAAAAACTATATTTTTCTAAAACCGAAAGGAGAGATTTTTCCATGTACGAAGAACTTAAAAAGCTGATAGATGACAGTAATAATATTGTCTTTTTTGGCGGTGCGGGTGTTTCCACAGAGAGCGGCATACCTGATTTCAGAAGTGTTGACGGCTTGTATAATCAGAAATATGACTATCCGCCCGAAACGATTTTAAGTCATTCATTTTTTATGCGTAAAACAGAGGAGTTTTATAAATTTTACCGTGATAAGATGATATGCACATCAGCCAAGCCGAATTATGCACATATTGCCCTTGCCAAGCTTGAGGAAATGGGCAAGCTGAAAGCCGTTGTTACCCAGAATATAGACGGTTTACATCAAATGGCAGGCAGTAAAATAGTATATGAACTGCATGGTTCTGTATTGAGGAACTACTGCATGAAGTGCAGAAAATTCTACGGTCTTGAAGCGATAACGGAAAGCACAGGGATTCCGAAATGCACTTGCGGGGGTACAATAAAACCTGATGTAGTGCTGTATGAAGAGGGGCTTGATGACGACACGATGAAAAAAGCAGTCCGTGCGATTGCAAGAGCAGACGTGCTTATTATAGGGGGAACATCTCTGAATGTATATCCTGCGGCAGGCTTTATCAGATATTTTCAGGGAAGTCATATGGTTCTTTTGAACAAGTCCGAAACTCCGTTTGATACAGATGCCGATGTCATTATCCGTGATCCGATAGGAAAAGTGCTTAAGGAAGTTGTATTGGGTTAAAAAAAGAGAGCTGAGCATATAAAAACTCAGCTCTCCTTTTTGATTTTAAAAGAACGGATTCAGTCCCACAACAAAGCATATACCTGCACCGACTACCGCATATATTATCAGCATAATAATGCCCGCTTTTATGCTCTGACGACCTGAATAACTCATTTTACGGGTGGCAGGCATTATCTCATAGCCGTTTGGATTGGCAAGCAGGGCAAGCGTTCGGGGATCACTTTTACTTCTTGTGAAGTCGTTAAGAGTGCGTATTTCAAAGTGCCCGTTGATGTATATCTCATATTTCGGGGCATATTTATAATAACTGTTATCTCTGTGATTTTCGTCGTCGTAGTCCCTGATATATTGGGAAGCGTGACCGACAAGCGTTCCTGCTACACGTTCCGTACAAACTCTCCTGAGTCTGCTGGTTTCAATGAAAGGGTGGATAATTCCCATGACAGGTCCATATAACATCAGTACAGCAATTCCTATAAATACAGGCGGTCCGTATTCCGGGAGTATTTCGGGCTTTTTGACACCTGCCAGCATTAACAGCACGATACCTATCAGCACACATACCAAAAGCAGTATGAAGAAAACAGATATACGTTCTTTGGGAAGGGGCACTTCTATGGCATTATGCGGATTATTGGGGGAAGTAGTATTATTGTAGTCCTGCATGAAAATCAGCCTTTCTTTTTATTTTCTGTCGATATTATAACACAAAAAGCAGTTTATCTCAATTTATTTTTGATTACTTAAAGTATAATTTTACATATCGTATAAGAAGTGCAAACATTTTTTAGATTTATCATTGACCGCAAATGGAAATTGTGATAAGATAATCATAATGGTTAGTTGTATGCTTTTTTAAAGATGCTGGTTGTTGTGGAGGAATGTTTATGAACGGGAAGCCGGACAGAAAGCTTTTTGGTATATCGCTCGGACTGATTTTTAATATTATCATAGTGGGAGTTACAATATTTCTTGTAGTGTACTTTGTTTACTCGAAAGACGGTTTGATAGACCTGATAAAAAGCGGTATTGAAATTAATATTATATGGATAATTGCAGCGATTCTGATGCACCTTTTGAATATAGCGATAGATGCAACAGTGATATATTTGTTTTTAAAACAGAATGTGCCTGACTTGAAGGTAAAAACGGCTTTAACGGCTTCCATGGTAGGACAGTTTTACTGTGCTGTTACGCCGAGTGCGACAGGCGGTCAGCCCATGCAGGTTCTCATGATGTCGAGGGAGGGTATCAAAGGCTCTGTCACAACATCGGCACTTGTACAAAAATTTCTTGTATGGCAGTTTACACTCGCAATTTACTGTATTGTAGCGGTTGTGGCAAGATTTTCATTTTTTCGTGAAAATCTTGATACACATATGTGGATACTCTCTGCAGTAGGCTTTGCGGTTCAGATGATAATGCTGGGAATACTTCTGCTTGCGTCCTTTGCAAAGAACTTTACATATAAAGTGGTAAGCGGTCTTTTCAGATTTCTCGGAAAACTGCATATACTGAAAAATGTTGATGAAAAAATCGTTTCTCTTTCTGATATACTTACTTCTTTCAATGAAAGTAACAAGTGCCTTATCAAAAACAAGCCCCTGCTTGTAAAAGTGTATATTCTTACGGCTATACAGATGACGGCATTGTTTCTTGTACCGTACTGCATAGCGATGTCTTTCAGAATACCGGACTTGAATATATTTGATATGCTGTGTGCCCAGTCATATGTAACGATGGTATCGAGCCTTGTGCCGTTGCCGGGTGGTTCGGGTGCTGCTGAATACTGCTTCAGCACGTTTTTCATGGCTTATATATCGGCAGATACAATGAAATCATCTATATTATTATGGCGTACAATAACATACTACGGCACAATAATGATTTCTTTGCCGTTCTCAAGCATAAAAAAGAAAGCTGTAAAAGCGGAGGTAATCAATGAAACAGAAAGCAAAACAGACTGATGAGGAATTTGAAAAGCAGTTTCAAAAAGAGGATACTTTCAAGATAACTGTGATAATCAATGTGCATGAATGCGGGGAGAGGCTGAAAGACTGCATAAAATCGGTGAAAAATCAGACTTTCGGAAATATTGAAGTATTCCTGTGCAATAATGGAGATGAAGAGATAGCTGAAAATATTGCGGAAGATGACAGATTTACAGTCATAAAAAAAGACGGTGAAACAGACTGCCGAAATATTGCAATTAAAAAAGCTGACGGAAAGTTTTTGTCTTTCATTGACGGCAACGACAGATTAAGAAAAGATTTTCTTGAAAACCTGTATGACGGCGTGAATGACACGGATTCTGATATAGCGGTATGCGGATACTGCTATTTTTACCCGAATAAAAGGCGTAAAAGAGGCAAATTAAAGCCTACTATATTTCAGCCGAGTGACAACAAGACTTTTGCAAGGGGGCAGGCACTGTATCTTCTTTTGCCCGACAGACCGATAAGATATTTTTTATGGAACAAGCTGTTTAAAAAAGAACTTTTCACGGAAAATAATATTATCATTCCCGACACTTACTATGAAGATGTGATTACCTGCACAAGACTGTTTTATTACTCAAAGCAGGTCATTACCCTTGAAGACGGCAGTTATTTTTATACACAGCCCGATAAAATCTACCATAAAAAATTTGTGACAGTAAAGCATATCAATGACTATATCAAAACGGTTGCTTTAATAAGAATGTTTCTTGAAGAAAAAAATTGCTATGATATATTCAAAAAGCCGTTCATGTCCTATGTCAAACAGGTGAAAAGGGCGATACCGTTTTTAATCATGCGTGTGTCAAAGCAATGTGAAAACGGCGGTTTGGCAAATATCAGGACTGCCAGAAATAAAATCAAGTTTTACATATCATGCAGTAAAGAAGAAATTCTTTCAGAGAATATCAATGAAGACGTTATAAAATAGAATTTTTTATAAGCGGGGTGACGTAATTGAAAGAAAACCCGAAAATATCGGTGATAGTGCCGATGTACAAAGTTGAAAAATTTATACCAAGATGTATGGAGTCGATAAAGAATCAGACTTTCAAAGATTTTGAAGTGCTGATGATAGATGACGGCTCACCTGATAAAAGTGCGGAATTGGCGGAGAAGTTTGCAAAGGAAGATGAACGCTTTATTCTGTTCCATAAAACAAACGGAGGCTTGTCAGATGCGAGAAACTACGGTCTTGAACGTGCAAAGGGCAAATATGTTGTTTTCATAGACAGTGACGACTGCGTGCATAAAGACTATTTGCGGGTACTTTATGATGAATGTGAAAATAACGGTGCAGATATATCCTACTGCAATTTTTATCATTCCTTTTTCATGTCAAAGCTGATTCTGCCGTCATTCAGCCATATCAGGACAGGCGTTTTTGAAAAGGAAAAAGCTCTTAATATGCTTATCGGCGACAGGTATCTTCACAGCTTTGCATGGAACAAGATGTATAAAAAATCGCTTTTCGCCGATAATCATATCACCTATCCGAAAATATATTTTGAAGACGTGGCAACAAGTGCCCGTGTATTTCTCCATGCAAACAGGGTTGCCGTGACAAAAAAAAGCCTCTATTACTATGAGAAGCGTGGGGGTTCGATTATGGCGACAATGGATATGCGAAAAGTCAATCATCTTATGCTGTCCATACTCTTTATCAAGAATTATGTGTGCTATAAAAACTACTACGAAATATGCAGACACTCCATAAACAGAATTTCTAAAAAAATGTATATCATCAACTGGTACTCCATTACAGCCGAACACGTCAAAGCATGGAATTTCAAGGGCATGAAAGAGAATTTCGGTATCAACAGAAAGTTGTATGAATATCTCATATCGCCCGACTATACCCCGACAAAAAATGATCCTGTTTTACCTGTCGAACTCAAACAACCCCATAACAATTCATAATTCATAATTCATAATGCATAATTAAAAAACCCGAACTGATTTTCTCGTCAGTTCGGGTTTTCTTTTTTTGCAATAAAAATCACTCCAAAACATCATTCGTTTTGGAGTTTCTTTTTTTATGCCAAATAGTAAAAGTAAAGAAATAACATACTACAAGTTTATTAGCTTTCCGATTTGTGTATCAATTCCCAATGGGAAAGGTAAAATCAATTAGCAATTAGCAATGTGCAATGAGCAATTATTTATAACGGCTAATTTTTTGCACGTTGCAGGCTGATTGTTCAAATGAACTTATGAAAGAAAACGTAACAGCGGTCAGCTTTCATTGCTAATTGCTAACTGCTAATTGCTAATTGTAATGTTCCCAATGGGAAAGGTAAAGGAAGAAGATAATACAAGTGTGACTTATAGACAAAATGTATCAATTCCCGATGGGAAAGGTAAAGATGGCTATGAAGATGGTTTTGTGCAAAGTAAAATAGGGTATCAATTCCCAATGGGAAAGGTAAAGAACAACATACTTTGCTGTGATTTTATTATATAACGTGGAATATATGCTTGTTAAGATGTTTGTTGAAAAAAATAACTCCACTCTCAATTTTCCATTTTCCACTTTCAATTTTCCACTTGCCACGCTCCACTCTCAAAAAATGGATTGATTTTTTCGTGGAATTGATTTATAATGGTTGACTGTAAGAATAATTGCACATTGCACATTGCTAATTGCTAATTGAATTGGAGGAATTGTGTTGCCTACGAACAGAGATTTGATTGAAAAGAGAAGAACATTTGCGATTATATCGCACCCCGACGCAGGTAAAACCACTTTGACGGAAAAATTGTTGCTTTATACGGGAACGATTCAGACAGCAGGCTCTGTAAAGGGCAA
>DBXL01000041.1:0-776 GCA_002309275.1 Ruminococcaceae bacterium UBA1213
AGTTTGAACCGATGTTCAGTGCAGTAAAGAACAGTCTGAACGGTAAAAAAATCGTGCTTTTCGGCTCATACGGCTGGGGTGACGGTGAATGGATGAGAAACTGGGAAGATGACTGTAAAAAATGCGGTGCTGTTTTGGCAGCGGAAAGCGTTATCTGCAATGATGCTCCCGATGATGATGTGATTGCACAGTGCGAAACTCTCGGTGCAGCTTTGGTATAACAAGTTTACAAATAAAACGTCCTCTATGAAAGGCAGAGCCTGTAAAAATGCAGACTCTGCCGTAATTGTTTTTTATGATTTTCGGAGTGCCGACATTTCAAATATCTCGTCTGCACAGCGGAGAGTGGATTTCCTGTGCGATACGATAACTATTGTTTTTTCTTTGGTAAACTCATTGACTGATTTCAGAATAACACCTTCATTGAGTGCGTCCAAATTGCTTGTCGGTTCATCAAGCAGTAAAAACGGAGAATCATGCAGGAATGCCCTTGCCACTCCTATACGTTGTTTTTCACCGCCCGACAGCGTATCACCCAATTCACCTAACTTTGTATCATATCCATTCGGCAGTGACATAATAAAATCATGTATGGAAGCCTTTTTAGCTGCATTCTGTATTTCCGCAAGGCTTGCACCGGGTTTGCCTATCTCAATATTTTCGGATATCGTTCTGTGAAAAAGATAAGTTTCCTGCGTTACATAGCCCTGCATATCACGCAAATCAGATGTATTTACTTCTTTGATATTTTTACCCGATACGGTAATTTTTCCCTT
>DBXL01000041.1:835-4128 GCA_002309275.1 Ruminococcaceae bacterium UBA1213
CACCATGTATGCCGATAATTTTATTTTTCGGAAAGGCAACGCTTACATTGTCAAGGATTATTTCGTCACCGTAGCCGAAAGTGACATTTTCAGCCGCCGCACCTGTAAATTCTGTCGGCTCACAGCCTGTAATGTCTGTTGTAATCGGTTCTTCTTCAAGGAGAGAAAGCACTCTTTCACCGCTTGCAAGTGTCTGATTAAGATTATTTGAGAGATTGGAAAGTGCCACAACAGGTCCGAATGAACCCATCATTGCAACTGTATTTATCAGCATTTGGTCAAATGTAACCACACCTGTATTTTTTGCATACATCATCAAGCACAACATTCCAAGTGAGAAAATCAATATTATAGAGTTTGTCAATGACCTTTGCCTGCCCTCTAAATTACTCAATTTTTTCTGCTTTGCGGAAAGTTTATCGGAACGGCTTGAAATCTCGTCAAGACAATTTTTACCGAAGTCATACTGTATTGTTTCGTCAATGCCACGCAGAGAGTCCAACATAAAACTGTTCATATCTCCAAATTCTGTACGGTATTCCATACCGAGAGTACCGCCCTTTTTGCCGTTCACTATCGGAATGACAATGCCAACGACTGCATATCCGCAAGCCGCCAACAATGCCGCAGGCAAGTAATTTATCCCGATAAACACTGTCATGATCACCGACATGATAACGGCTATCGCTATCGGAGAGATTGTGTGTGCATAGAAAACTTCCAATAATTCCGTATCTGTTGTGATGACGGAAATAAGGTTTCCCTTGTCTTTGCCCTCCAATTTTGCAGGGGCAAGTGTGCGGAGTTTGGCAAATATCTTGTGCCGTATAATTGCCAAAAGTCTGAACGCTATAAAATGGTTGCAATACTGTTCACCGTAATGCAGAAGTCCCCTTGAAACAGCCATGATAACAAGTGCTGCAAACAATCCGCCAAGATTTGCGGATTGATTATTGACTGCCGTTAAAAGTCCGTGTGTGGCGAGAATTGTCAGAAATACAGCACAACTGTAACCCAAAACTCCCAAAGTTATTGCCAAAAGCATAACTGCCCACAATGGTTTTATCAAGCCTATCAATTTTGCCATGATGGAAATTCCGCTTCTTCTCTTTTTCATGCCGTTTCACCTCCCAAACCATAATTTTCAAGATTTTTCTGATAGGTAAAGAGTTTGGCATATTTGCCGTTTTTCTTCATCAGTTCAGCGTGTGAGCCGCTTTCGGCAACTTTTCCACCGTCAAGCATATATATTTTTTCACTGTCAACGACATTTGCAAGTCTGTGTGAAATCTGCAAAACTGTCTTTGTTTTCGCCAATTCCTTGATGACAGACATTATCATTTCTTCGCTTTCCATGTCAATATTGCCCGTTGCCTCGTCAAAAATATACACGGGGCTGTCATGCAGTAACGCTCTTGCAAGCGACAATCTCTGTCGCTGACCGCCCGAAAGATTTGTTCCGCCCTCGTTCAAGACCATATCAAGACCGCCATTTTCCATGATAAACTCTTTTAATTTTGCCTTTTCAAGAGCTGCAAACATTTCTTTTTCGCTTGCATCGGGCTTTCCCATAAGGAGATTATAACGGACAGTGCCTTTGAAAATATGACATTCATGTGTCACAAGAGTAATATTTTTCATCAAATCACTTTCGGCAATATCAGAAAGTTCCTTGCCCTGTATGGTGATACTGCCTTTGTAATTCTTATTTCTTCCCATTAAAATGCCTGCAATCGTACTCTTGCCGCTGCCCGACATTCCCACAACTGACACCATACCGCCATTTTTTACATTGAGATTGATGTTATTGAGTATCCGTCTTTCCTCGTTGTAACTGAAACAGACATCTTTCAAAGCAATATCCGTTTTTCCATCGGAAAGAGTTTCACCCTTGTTTTTGGGTTCGGGCAAGTCCAATAATGCAAATATCTTGTCACTTGCCGCCATGCCGTTCATGGCAATATGGAAGAATGAGCCGAGAAGTCTTAACGGAATGAAAAACTCCGATGCTAAAAGTATAATCATCATCGCTCCTGCAAGATTTACAGCACCGTTCATGAACTCACTCAAAACGAATATCATGCCGACAGCCGCACCGCCGTATGCCATAATATCCATAACACTTGTGGAATTCAACTGCATAGTCAGGACTTTCATGGTGATTTTGCGGAAATGCTCGCTTTCTTTGTCCATTTCTGTGGCAGCCTTTTCATCTGCACTGTAAATTTTCATTGTCGTTAAACCCTGCAAATTCTCCAAAAAACTGTCGCCCAGCTGTTCGTAAGCACCCCAATATTTCGAGAGAAGTCTTTTTGCAATTTTCTGTACAACCACTATCGAAACAGGTATCAACGGCACACATAGCAGCAGTACAAGACTTGATTTGAAATTGACAAAGGAAAGCACAACGAACAGCGTCAGCGGTGCAAGCAAGCTGTAAAAAAGCTGTGAAAGATACTTTCCGAAATAGGTTTCCAACTGGTCCACACCCTCAACGGCAAGCTGTACAACAGCAGAAGTCTGTGTCTGCTCCCTGTAAGACGCTCCCAATTTCAACAGCTTTCCATAGATTTTTTCCCTCAAAATACGCTTGACATCGGCACTTGCCGCAAATGACATCTTTATGCTTATCCTGTCGAATATGTAACGCAAAATCAGCGATACAGCCACGATACAACCGTAAAAATACAAATCATTCGTATGCAGGGTATCGTGATAAATTTTGTAAACCGTGTCAGACACCGCCCATATAATTCCAATCTGACACCACAGCGACAGCCAGTTGAAAAGTACCTGTAAAAACACATACTTTTTTGCATGGGAAAGCAGCTGTACAAGCCGTTTTTTAATCATTTTTTGACCACTTCTTTCTTTTGCTTTTTTGTTGTCATCAGATGGCGAAAAGCCATAACGGGATGGTGAAACAGCATTCTCGAACCTGAAAACTTCATAACTTCTTTTATTTTACCACGCATGACGGGTGAATAGCAATGCACTCTACACGCTGAACAAAAAGTTTTGTTCTCCATAAACGGACACTTTTCACTTCTCTGTTTTGCATAGTCGGCAACCTCACGGCAGTCTTTACAAAGTCCGTTTTTTGATTTATGCTTTCTGCGGCAGTACAGCGAAATCATTTCTTCAACGGTTTCCTGTTCTTTCAGCCTTTTCATTTCCGTTTTGGAAAGATTTTTATACGGACTTGGAATAGTCTTTATTCTGATAAAGAAATACAGAATATGGAATATCCATACAGTCGCCAAAATAATTAGACTTCCTCGGAAACTAAAATT
>DBXL01000020.1:0-3394 GCA_002309275.1 Ruminococcaceae bacterium UBA1213
GTGACGGCTTGCAGTGTCAGTTTATTGACAAATTCAATGGGCATTGAGGGAACTGCAAGCGACAGCGATATTATAAAAGCCGTTCAGAATGCAGGCTACGGAATTTCACTGAAAGATGAGGGAATGAAAAAAAGCAATTTCAGTGCAAAAATTGCCGCTGAGGAAGATGCCCTGAAAGACCGTGAAACGCCTGTATTGAAAAAAAGGCTTTTTATATCATTGGGATTTTTGATAATCTTGATGTATTTTTCAATGGGAGTGCATATGTTAGGTTTTCCCGTACCTGATTTCATGCAGGGAAATCACATTGCAATGGGACTTTTACAGCTTTTACTGTCGGGGATTATCATGGTCATCAATCAGAAGTTTTTTATAAGCGGTTTTAAAAGTTTGTTTCATGGTTCTCCTAATATGGATACGTTGATTGCATTAGGCTCATCAGCGGCATTTGCTTACAGTACAGTTATGCTTTTTGCAATGACGGCTGACAGGCTCAATGAAAAAATCTATATGAATGAATTTTACTTTGAGTCGGCGGCAATGATTTTAACTTTGATAACAGTCGGAAAAATGCTGGAAGCGTACTCAAAGGGAAAAACAACGAATGCTTTGAAAAGTCTTATGAAGCTTGCACCGAAAACAGCAAATATTATCCGTGACGGTGAGGAAATTACCGTTTCCATAGATGATGTCCGAAAAGATGATATATTTGTAGTAAGACCTGGTGAAAATATCCCTGTTGACGGTGAAATTATTGAGGGTAACAGTGCCGTTGATGAATCCGCTTTGACAGGTGAAAGTATTCCTGTCGATAAAGCGGCAGGCGATTTTGTATCATCTGCAACAATAAATCAATCGGGATTTTTGAAATGCCGTGCATTGAGAGTCGGGGAGGATACGACACTTTCACAGATAATTTCCATGATAAGTGATGCAGCGGCTACAAAAGCCCCTGTTGCAAAAGTGGCTGATAAAATATCGGGTGTATTTGTACCGGTTGTTATTGGAATCGCAGTTTTAACAATAATTTTATGGTTATTGTTTGGTGCAGGTATCGGAACGGCGTTAGCAAGGGGAATTTGTGTATTAGTGGTATCGTGTCCGTGTGCATTGGGACTGGCTACACCTGTTGCGATAATGGTCGGAAACGGTGTGGGGGCAAAAAACGGCATACTTTTCAAGACAGCGGAAGCCTTGCAGGAAACAGGGAAATTACAGATAATAGCCCTTGACAAGACAGGCACTATTACCAATGGAAAGCCCTCTGTAACAGACGTAATTTCTTATGATAAAAATTTGCTGTACTATGCAAAGACGCTTGAAAGTAAGAGTGAACACCCTCTTGCAAAGGCTGTCTGTGAGTATGAAAGTGACGTGAAAACAGGGGAAGTGACAGATTTCAAGGCACTTGTCGGGAACGGCTTGACAGGTATCATTGATGGCTGTGAGATATTCGGAGGCAGTACGGAATTTATTTCCGGAAAATTTTCTGTTTCAGATGAAGTGCTTGAAAAGTCGAATGAACTTGCCGAACAGGGAAAAACACCCATGTTTTTCACAAAAGACGGTGAATTGCTGGGAATCATGGCCGTAGCAGATACGATAAAAGAGGACTCCGCAAAAGCCGTGAAAGAATTGCGGAATATGGGAATATATATAGTCATGCTGACAGGAGATAATGAGAGAACGGCGAAGGCAGTTGCAAAGCAGGCAGGCGTTAATGAAGTGATAGCGAATGTAAAGCCTGACGGTAAAGAAGCAGTTATCAGAAGGTTGTTGAAAAAGGGCAAAGTCGGCATGGTCGGTGATGGAATCAATGACGCACCGGCACTGACGAGGGCAAATGTAGGAATTGCTATAGGTGCAGGCACGGATATAGCCATAGATGCGGCAGATGTTGTTTTAATGAAAAGCCGTCTGACAGATGTTTCAGCGGCAGTGAGATTGTCAAGACAGACTTATCAAAATATTCTGCAAAATTTATTCTGGGCATTGATATATAATACGCTTTTGATACCGCTGGCGGCAGGGGTTTATTCACATTGGGGAATAGGCATGACACCAATGTTTGGAGCGGCGGCAATGAGTTTGTCAAGTGTATTTGTCGTAACAAATGCATTAAGGCTGAATTTGTTTAAATTGTTTGATGAAAGGCACGATAAAAGAATAAAGAATGCTGTTGGGGATATATCCGACAGCGGAGATGTTATCAGGAAAATTTATAAAGTAAAAGGCATGATGTGTCCGCATTGTGAAATGACGGTTCAGAAAGCTCTCGAAGAAATAGACGGTATTGTGAGTGTAAGGGCAAGTCATACAGAGGGAAAAGTGTATGCAGAGATGTCAGAGGATATTCCTGAAAGCGTCATCAAAAAAATTATAAAAGAAAAAGGCTATCAGTTCATAAAAACAGTCGTTTAAAAGGCGACTGTTTTTTATGCACAAAAAGTTTACCTATTGTACATACTTTTAAGGTTGACAAGCACTATGATTTAATTTATCATAGATATGTAGAAATTCTAAATACAGGGGGTTGAAAAACCATGAGTGAAAAAAATCAAGAGATTATAATACCTAATGCTGATGAAGTGGCAAAGGAACTTGTAAAATTTTCTGAAAGCATCAATTTCAATGAGGAAATGTTTTTGAATATAATACAGGAGAGCATAGCACCTGCCGAGGAGTTTTTTACAGACTATGCCTGTGCGATAATGGAAGTGGAAACAAAGTTCAAAGTGCTGAATGAGATGTTTTCATTGAAGTATGACGGAAATCCGATAGAGAGCATAACGTCCCGTGTAAAAGGCTATGACAGCATTATCAGAAAAGTTATCAAAAAAAATATTCCAAGGAATCTGGCATCTATCCAGGAAAATATACATGATATAGCGGGTGTGAGAGTGATATGTTCATTTGTAGATGACATATACAGGCTTGCCAAGTGTCTTTTACAGCAGGACGACATAACGCTTATCAGTCAGAAGGATTATATCAAAAATCCCAAGCCGAGCGGTTACAGAAGTCTGCATTTGATAATATCCGTACCGATATATCTGGAAAATGAAAAGAAAGATGTAAAAGTAGAGGTGCAGTTGAGGACCATTGCAATGGACTTTTGGGCAAGTCTGGAGCATAAATTGAAGTATAAGAAAAATCTGCCGGAGGAAAAGAAAGATATGCTTTCACAGGAGCTTATAGACTGTGCCAATGCGAGTGCGGAGCTTGACCGCCGTATGCAAAACGTGAGGAATATTATTCTGAAAGGCGAATAGAAATGAATGAGTACAATGAGTACAGCGAGTATAATAAGATAATGGAAAATCCCGATTACGGACTTGACTCAAAGGCGGAATCCAAAAAACGAAGGCATATTATAATCATATTTGCGATACTG
>DBXL01000020.1:3462-5410 GCA_002309275.1 Ruminococcaceae bacterium UBA1213
CTATGTGAAAGAGAATTATGGAGATAAATACAGCTATGTTTCATCAAAAGCAATATATTCAGGCGGGGGCTGTGTGATGTTTCCGAAAGAGAGTGTGACGGTTGTTTTTCAGGGAGATGACTTTTCTATCATAAGTGTTGTTGTAAAAGACGGAAAAGTGACGGAAAACTGAATTGACAAAGTTTTCTCTATATGGTAAAATTTACGGTAATAGACTGATCAGGCACAAAGAAATTTGCAGCCGGGCTTTTAGAGCAGCAGGAAACACGCCTGCGGGACAGCAGAAAAAAATGTTGTTCCGCAGGTATTTTTTTATCCTAAAGGAGATGACGGCATGGTTAAAAATGAGAGAAAAAAAGATGGTATTTCAAATGCTTCCGAGATTGCAATGAGAGTTTCCATTATAAGCATAGCAGGAAATTGTCTGCTGTCGCTGCTGAAATTACTTGCAGGGATATTTGCTCATTCGGGAGCAATGATTTCTGATGCAGTTCATTCAGCGTCAGATGTATTCAGCACTTTTATAGTGATGATAGGAATATCTGTTGCAAAGAAAAAGCCCGATAAAGACCACCCTTACGGACATGAGAGATTTGAGTGTGTTGCGTCAATCGTTCTTGCAGTGATACTTGCGGCAACAGGTCTTGGCATAGGCATCGAAGGAATAGAAAAAATTTCATCTGCAAATACAGAGGCTCTTGAAATACCGGAAACAGCTGCATTGATTGCCGCTGTTGTATCTATTATAGTAAAAGAAGCGATGTTTCAATATACAAGATGTGCAGCTAAAAAAATAAATTCGGGAGCGTTGATGGCTGATGCATGGCATCACCGTTCAGATGCACTTTCTTCCATAGGGGCATTTATAGGAATATTTGGTGCTATGTTGGGATTTCCTGTACTTGATCCGTTGGCAAGCGTTGTTATTTGTGTTTTCATTGAAAAGGCGGCAGTGGATATATTCCGTGATGCGATAGATAAAATGATAGATAAATCCTGCTCGGAAGAAATTCTTGAACGCATGAAAGAAGTGATTCTGGATACACCGGAAGTAATTGGAATTGATGAAATAAAGACACGTCTTTTTGGTTCGAGAATATATGTAGAAGTGGAGATTTGCATGGAAAATTCCAAAACGCTTACAGAGGCACACAGCACCGCTGAAAAAGTGCATGATAACATAGAGAAGAATTTCCCTGAAGTCAAGCACTGTATGGTACACGTCAATCCGAATGAAACTGCATGATAATATTGGATACGCCAACAAAAGCCTTGAAGTTAATCAAGGCTTTTTTGAATGGTGTACAAAAAGATATAGTGTATTTTACTTTTCTGCTGTTACGGTAAAGTATTTTTTGGCAACTGTGCCTTTGCTGTCTTTTATCTTTATGCATATGTTATATGTGCCGGCTTTGGAAAATTTCAGGGTTGAAACGGAATTGGTGCTGAAATCCTGTTTGGTTGTCCATGAAGATGCATTCATATCTTTATAATAGAATGCATATTTATAAGGAGATGTACCGCCTGCTGCTGACGCTGTTACTGTGACTGTCTTGCCGAGGTCTATGGTTGCAGCCGATATTTTTGATGTGTTCGTCAGCTTGTCATTCACTGTGATTTTAAAGTCTTTGTTGGTGATATTTCCAACGGAATCTTTTACTTTTACACGAAGCGTATAAGTACCCTTGGTTTTAAAAGCTGCCTGTTCCGTTACAGAGGATTTGTAATCCTGCACTTTTATCCACTTTTTGTCGGCATTGTTCATATAGTACACTGCATATTTGTAAGAACCGGAACCGCCCTGTGCAGAACCTGTTATTTTTACAGAATTTCCTGTAACGACAGTGCTGGCAGAAACAGTTGATTTATTCACAAGTTTATTATATACATTTATTGCTTTATTGGAAATTTTTGCTGTTTTGCCGGTAGTGTCACAAAAGACTTGAAT
>DBXL01000005.1 GCA_002309275.1 Ruminococcaceae bacterium UBA1213
TGAAGCTCTGATAGATATAGTATAATAACAAGTGGATTTTGAGAGGGAAGTGGAAATCGCAATTGCTCCACTCTCCACTCCCAACACTCCACTCTAAAAAGAAAGGTTGATATATTATGTTGGTATTGCCTGCAATAGACATAAAAGACGGAAACTGCGTAAGACTGTACAGAGGAGATTATTCAACTGTGCATAAAGTAGCAGAGAGTGCAGTAGAAACGGCAAAGGAATTTGAAAAAGCCGGAGCAGAGTTCATGCACATGGTGGATCTTGACGGAGCCAAAGACGGTAAAAGAGTAAACAGTGATTTGATACTGAATGTAAGAAAATCGTGCAATTTGAAAATAGAGGTCGGCGGCGGTATCAGGGATATGAAGTCGATAGAATTCTATCTTGAAAACGGCATAGACAGAGTAATATTGGGTTCTGCAGCGATAAGAGATCCTGAATTTGTAAAAGAGGCAGTGAAAAAGTATTCTTCACAGATAGCAGTAAGCATAGATGCACTTGATGGCATGGTATCGGCAGACGGCTGGACAGATACATCTGAGATAAATTATATAGAGCTTGCCAAGCGTATGGAAGATATTGGTGTAAAGTATATCATTTTTACTGACATTTCAAAAGATGGAATGCTTTCAGGACCTAATCTTGTAATGCTTGACGAGCTGAAAACGGCTGTAAAGTGCAATATCATTGCATCAGGCGGAGTTTCAAATCTGAAAGATATTCTGAACTTGACGACACTTGATATATACGGTGCCATCAGCGGTAAGGCTATTTATACAGGAAATCTTGATTTAAAGAGGGCAATCGAGGTTGCAAAAGCCGCTTCAAAAAAGAAAAGATAAGGAGTTTTTGAGTTGTACGAGTTTATAGAGGACTATTTCAAAAAAGCTGACTTGCTGCCTGCAATCATTCAGGAAAAAGACACAGGTGAAGTTTTAATGCTTGCTTATATGAACAGGGAATCCATGAGAAAGACGTTTGAAACGGGTTATACATGGTTTTACAGCCGTTCAAGACAGGAACTCTGGAATAAGGGTGCAACAAGCGGTCACTTGCAGAAAGTTGTGGATATAAAGGGCGATTGTGACAAAGATACATTGCTTGTAATAGTGGAACAGACAGGACCTGCTTGTCATACAGGCAGTCATTCCTGTTTTTTCAATGAACTTTGGGAGGATAAAGAGAATGGATAATGAATTGTATAATCTGTATCAGACGATACTCGACAGAAAAGAAAATAAACAGGAAGGTTCCTATACTTGTTACCTGTTTGAAAAGGGCATAGACAAGATATTGAAAAAAGTCGGAGAAGAGTGTTCGGAAACGATAATCGCCGCAAAGAATGGTGATAATAAAGAAACTGTTCTGGAAATATCGGATTTGATATATCACCTGTTTGTGATGATGGCGGAGCAGGGAATCACTGTTGATGAAGTGATGAATGAGCTTGCAAAACGCAGTCAGAAAACGGGAAATTTAAAAACATTCCATCAGGTTGACAAAAACACTTAAATCAATTAGCAATTAGCAGTTAGCAATTAGCAATGATTGCTGATTGCTGATTTTTATTTAAAGAAAGGATTTTTTTATGAAAACAAGCGATTTTTATTATGACTTGCCGGAAGAATTGATTGCACAGACACCGATTGAGCCTCGTGACAGTTCACGGCTTTTGGTCATGGACAGGGAAACAGGTAAATTGGAACACAGACATTTTTATGATATATTAGAATATCTGCATGAAGGCGACTGCCTGATTTTGAACGATTCGAGGGTACTGCCTGCCAGGATATTCGGTGAAAAAGTCGGCACAGGTGCAAATGTAGAGTTTTTGCTTTTGAAGCAGGTGGAAAATAAAAAATGGGAAACCCTTGTAAAGCCCGGTAAAAAGGCGAGAGAGGGTGCCAAATTCACATTTGGTGACGGCTTGATGAATGCAACAGTGGTTGAAGTGAAAGATGACGGCAACAGGGTAGTTGAATTTGAGTGTGAGGGAAGTTTTTTTGAAAGCCTCGATAAACTCGGACAAATGCCATTACCGCCGTATATACATGAAAAATTGCAGGATAAAGAGCGTTATCAGACGGTGTATAGCCGTGAATTAGGCTCGGCGGCTGCCCCGACAGCGGGACTGCATTTTACAAAGGAATTGTTGCAGAAAGCAAGGGATAAAGGGATAAAAATAGGTTTTGTGACACTTCATGTAGGCTTGGGAACATTCCGCCCTGTCAAAGTTGATGATGTGACAAACCACAAAATGCATTCTGAGCATTATGAATTACCGCAGGAAACGGCTGATTTGATAAATGAAACGAAAAAAAATGGTGGTCGTGTCATATCCGTTGGCACGACAAGCTGTCGCACATTGGAAACGGTTGCTAAAAAAGAGGGCTGTATCAAAGCGAGTGAGGGCTGGACAGATATATTTATCTATCCGGGATTTCAGTTTGAGGTGCTTGACGGCTTGATAACAAATTTTCACCTGCCTGAAAGTACGCTCATTATGTTGGTGTCGGCATTTGCAGGCTTTGACAATGTAATGAATGCATATAAAATCGCCGTTGAAGAGAGATACAGATTTTTCAGCTTTGGTGATGCGATGCTAATAGAAAGCGGGACAAAATGAAATTTGTTGTAAAGAAAGAACTTGACGGAATAAGCGTGCAGAACTTTCTGAAAAGGCATTGTAATGTATCATCAAGACTTTTGATAAAGCTGAAACGTACCGAAAACGGCATTACAGCAAACGGTGAACATATACGGAGTATAGATATACTGCATTTTGGAGATGTAGTTGAAATAAAAATGCCTGAAGATGAAAATGAGATAGTGGCAGTTAATAATCCCGTTGAGATAGTGTATGAAGATAGTGAAGTTATCGTTTTCAATAAACCGCCGTTCATGCCCGTACACCCTGTAAGAGAACATCAGCTTGATACATTGGCAAATTATGCTGTTTATTATGCACGGTCAAAAGGGGAGAATTATGCATTCAGGGCTGTAAACCGGCTTGACAGGGATACATCAGGACTTGTTTTGACGGCAAAAAGCAGTTTTTCCATGACATATCTTACAAAACGTGTAAAGAAAGTATATGTTGCATTGTGTGAGGGAGAGTTATCGGGAAGCGGTACAATCAATGCACCTATCAGACTGAAAGAGGGGCATACCATACAGAGAGAAGTCGGAGAAGGCGGAATCAATGCGATAACGCATTACAGGGCGATAAAAACAATGTACGGTCATACATACGTTGAATTTGAACTTGAAACAGGTCGTACACATCAAATAAGAGTGCACATGTCGAGTATAGGGCATTCGCTTGCAGGAGATGATATGTATGGGGGTAGTAGGGTGTATTTTAATAGACAGTGCCTGCACTGTGCGGAATTGGAATTTACTCACCCCGTCACGCATGAGATAATAAAAGTAAAAAAAGAGCCTGATGATTGGTTTGAAATTCTGAGATTCAAAGGAGTATAGTAAAATGGATGAAAATGATTTGAAGAAAGCTTTTGAGGATAGTGTCAAACAAACCTGTGATATTATGGTAAATGCATTAAAAACTATGGGATTTGAGAAGTATCAGTTTGGAGATAATAGTGTGCCACGTCCAAATATGGTGGAGGAATTTGATTTTTATATGCGGAATGACACAGGTTCTTATGGAGAATATTTGGCAAAGTATATGCTTGAACATTTGAAAGAGGGATATTATAAAGTTCTTGCAAATGTTTACATTCCTTATAAAAGCGGTGCAACGGAGATAGATATTTTACTTGTGCATGAAAAGGGAATATTTGTAATTGAAAGTAAAAATTATTCAGGGTGGATATTTGGAAGTGCAGGAGATACATATTGGACACAAATGCTGAATAAATACACTAAAAATCGTTTCTATAATCCCATAAGGCAAAATCAGACACATATAGATTTGCTGTCACAATATTTGGAGATAGATAAAAGAAAGTTTATATCTTATATTGTGTTTTCTCAAAGATGCGAATTGAAAAAAGTACCTTATAACACAGATTCTTTTGTTATTTTAAAACGTGATGATTTGTATGGCAGTATCAGGCAGAAAATCAAGGCAGAAAAAAATATGTTTACGCATGAAGAAATTGACTTGATAGAACAGAAATTGACACCGCTTGCAGATGTAAGTGATGACGTAAAAGAAAAGCATATTGATAATATAAATGAAAAATATAATTGAGAAATTTTGTAAAAAACGAAATGGTTTCCTGTGAAAATGGGAAACCGTTTTATTTTTTATATAAGAATATCCCATCATGTCGGACGAATTTTGAAATAA
>DBXL01000196.1 GCA_002309275.1 Ruminococcaceae bacterium UBA1213
CAGCCGTCTGATGTGGAACAGCCGAAACAAAAACAAGGTCTTTTTTCAAGATTATTTGGCAGAAAGGAAAACTGATTTTCGGATAAAGTTTTTAAATTTCCAAAAAGTCATTTGAAAAAATTTATAAATATAACAAAAACTCCCTTGAAAAAGTTTTATATATGGGTATAATATGGGTATATACTTTTTTAAGGGGGATTTATTATGCTCAAAAGAAAAATAGAACAACAGCTTCTGACTTGGAAACAAACACCCAATCATAAACCGCTTATTATAAAGGGCTGCCGTCAGTGCGGAAAGACCTTTTCTGTCCGCAAATTCTGTGAAGAAAACTATGAAAATACAGTGTACATCAATTTTTTCAACAATCCGAATTACTCCGCTATCTTCAGAAATTCTCTTGCAGTCGATGACATTATCATGATGATGTCGGCATTCATGGGAAATGATACTGTTTTTATGCCGTACAAGACAGCCATTATATTTGATGAAATACAGGATTGTCCCGAAGCAAGAACTGCATTGAAATTTTTTCATCTTGACGGCAGATATGATGTGATCGGCACAGGTTCTCTGCTTGGCGTATCGGGATACGGAAAAGCTCCGAAATCTGTTCCCGTAGGCTATGAAACAGTTATCACAATGTATCCGCTTGATTTCGAGGAATTTCTTTGGGCAAACGGTATCAATGAAAAGCTCATTGACGGATTAAGAAAACATCTGCAGGACAAAACACCCGTTGAAGAACCTTTACACAGCCGTTATCATCAGCTTTTGCTGCAATATGTAGTGGTAGGCGGTATGCCTGATGTTGTGCAGACATTCATTGACACAAAGCAAATGAACATTGTTTTGCAGCTTCAAAGGGATATTGTCAGGTCTTATGAAGATGACATGATAAAATATGCAGATGACAAGGACAAGCCATTGATAAAAGAGTGTTTTCAGTCCGTTCCCCGACAGCTTGCCAAAGAAAACAAGAAATTTCAGTATTCACTGATAAAAAAAGGCTCAACTGCTGCCAGATTTGCAGGAAGTCTGCAATGGATAGAGGATGCAGGAATCATAAAAAGGTGCTACAATTTGACGGCAACGGAACTGCCGTTAGACGGCAATGCCATCAATGATATATTCAAGGTGTATATGACAGATACAGGACTTTTTGTGAGTATGTTGGAGGACGGCACACAGTTTGATATTTTAAGTGGCAATCTGCTTGGATATAAAGGTGCAATATTTGAAAATCTTGCAGCCGATTTCTTCGCAAAAATGGGGAGAAAACTCTATTATTTCCACAAGGATTCTGGCTTGGAGATAGATTTTTTTATCCGTTACAAAGGAAAATGTGTTCCTGTTGAGATAAAAGCAGCACAAGGAAATACAAAAAGCCTAAAAACAGTTATGAAAAACAGGGATACTTACCATATCGACTATGCAATAAAACTTGGTAGTTACAATGTTGGTGAAGAAAATAATATATTGACACTTCCACTTTATATGGGATTTTTGTTGTCTGAGTATTGACAAATCAGAATACGCACCCGTATATGCTTCATATAAGCCGTACAGAGCTGTTGTACGCCATTCAAACGTGTCATGAGTATAATTTTTATACCCCTAAGCCCTATCCCCCCTTAAAATCGCTGTATTTTGAGCCTGTACACGCAATCTGGAAAAATATCTAAATAAAAGTCCGTCTAATTGAATACAAAACAAATCGCCCGAAACGTAAAAATTTCGGGCGATCTTTAATACTATTTGGAATGTATTTATTTTGGTACTTTACAGATACATCAACTATGAAATTGTCGATATTACTGCTCCAGAGTGTTTATGTAAGTTATTTTTTCTCTGTCTGCAATACTGAACAGAGTTGTACCGCCGTTGATATTTTCAAAAGTACCGCCTGTTACATTGATTTTGATTTTTGCAAGTTCTGCATCAGAGTTATTCTGAGGATTAATCTCATAAAGCGGTATATAACCCTGTACTGTACCACCTGTAATATTGACATCTATGGGCATCTTTGTATTATGCTGAGATACACCTATGCCTGCACCCTGAGTAGTAGTACCACTATCGTTTGGTGTAAATGTAGTAGGTACAGCTGTAGCTATAATTGTTGTACCATCTTCAACATTCAGCTTGCCTGCACGTACCTCAATACCTGTCAGGCTCTTTACAGTAGCACCATTCTTGACATTGACGGTTGCATAGCCATTTACAGCGATACCGATATCTTCTCTTTCAGTATCTTCACCGCCGTAAATATTGCCGTAAACATTTACTACAATATTAGAATTTTCCTTTATTGTACCGAGAATAAAGATATTGCCTTCTGTTTTTCCGTAAACATCAACCACACCACTATGCGAACCATTTGAAACATCGGCTACCAAAATAGCACAGCTGACATCAGATACGATTTTTGCATTCTCTGCGATTGTCAAATGAGCATCACCATTGTTGGTTGGTGTAAACTGTATTCCATATTTGTTTGAGTGCAGTACACCATTCTTGATAGTTATGTCTGAGTTATCAGCATAGAAACGTTCATTATTCATATCAAGTGTATTACCACCCAAATCTATTGTGAACTTTTTATTATAATATGTTCTGACTCTTTCGGAATTGGTGTTTGTGATGTCATTATCAATTCTTATCACACCGCCATTTTCGACGTCATCAAGTGCCTTCTTAAATTCTTCAAAAGTAGTGACTTTTATGGGGGCAGCCTGATTGTAAGCAGCTGCGGCAGCTGCTGCTTCAGTCGGAGCAGTTGTCGGGTCTGCGGGGTCTGTCGGGTCTGTGAAAGGTCTTGCCTGAATTGCAAAAGCGTTGAATGAAAGTGCCACATCTGTACGCAAATCCCCGTTTTCATCGAGCATATCTTCATTGATGAGGTCTTTGTCATAGGAAACCTTGTCGTTTTTGAGCACTTTCAGGGTTGTTCCGCTTGCATCGGCAGCAGCAGGAACTTTTTTGTAATAAACATCTTCATATCCGTCGAGCTTTGTCCAGATAGTGTCATCAATCTCGTAAGTTACAAGACCATAAGTATTATCTGTCACTTTCAGGAATACAAACGATTCAAGCGTATTTTTTACTGTAACAGACGGGTCTTTGTCCTGTTCTGTTCCGGGAATGATGTCATAGGGGTCATGCGGGGACTCGGAAATTTCTACTTTTACCTGTTCGGTCTTGAATTCGTTGACAACGTCATCAGTCTGTGACTGAAGATATGCAAATGTACCGCCGCCGATAACGATACTTGCAGCCATTGAACCTGCGATAGCTGTTGTCATAAGCTTTTTTCTCTTGTTTGTCATAAAAATTTACCTCCTGTTTTTTTGGGTATTTCAATCCCCGACACGAGAAAATGCCGGGGAATTTGATTACAATTTCATAAAGTAATACTGATGTTAGCACTATCAATCGGTAAGAATAGTATTGTTATCGTATGTGTAATTAAAAGTGCTGAAATCTGTATCAGATTCTATTGCATAAGGAACGGCTCCCTCACCTTCCTGACAATGGTCAAATTTGCTGTTTTTAACAATAACAGTAGTATTTGAATCAAGAGTACCGAGAGCGATACCAGGTTTCTTTGAGAGCGGTCCAAATGTACAACTATCAACCGTTACCGTGCCAACATCCGAGCCATAAGCCTCATGTACTTTCAATCCACGATACGGTCCTTTAAATTCACAGTTTGTAAAGCTGGCATCTCCATTATCTACCCATACACTATACATATTGGACGGTTTGGGATTAGCAGCTGTTTCTTCTGTACCAGTTTCAAAGATACAGTTCAAAAATTCAGCCTTGTTTTCACTGGAATTAGAATCCCCAACACTCACTCCACCAAGGAAATGACAATTTTCAAATCTTATTTTGCCGCCTATTTCAAGATAGCCAAATTCCCAAGATGTTTCAGCATAGGATTTTGAATTATCTATGATTGTCATATTTTTAAACACGACAGTTGCATCATTAGCTGCACGGATAGGTCCTACACCTGTCCCGATAACTTCCATTGTACCGCCGTTTTCACCCCCATCAATTACAACTTCTTTGGTTGTTGTATTGTCAGCCTTAACAAGAGGTGATGAGCCATGTGAGCCTTCTGTTTCCCAAATAATTGTTTTATCCTCTGCAAGAATGGCAATGCCTTTATCGGTACTGTTTTGGAGTGTATCTTTCAGAGCCTGTGCGGCATTATGTTTTGCCGATGCTGTTTCTTCGGCAGTTGCATTTTTATTTTCTGCATATGTCATATTGGCATTGGCAGCATCATCAAGTGATTTTACTGTCATACCCTTACTTGTGTATGCGGCAACATCAGGTCTTGTATAAGCAGCAGCTGCGGCTGTTGCATCAGTTGGAGCAGTTGTCGGGTCTGCAGGGTCTGTCGGATCAGTAAAAGGTCTTGCCTGAATTGCAAAGGCATTGAATGAAAGTGCAACATCTGTACGCAAATCGCCGTTTTCGTCAAGCATATCTTCATTGATGAGGTCTTTGTCATAGGAAACCTTGTCATCTTTGAGCACTTTCAGGGTTGTGCCGTTTTCATCGGCAGCAGCAGGAACTTTTTTGTAATAAACATTTTCATATCCTTCAAGCTTTGTCCAGATAGTGTCATCAATCTCGTAAGTTACAAGACCGTAAGTATTATCTGTCACGTTAAGAAATACAAAGGCTTCAACTGTATTTTTTACTGTAACAGAGGGGTCTTTGTCCTGTTCTGTTCCGGGAATGATGTCATACGGGTCATGCGGAGACTCAGAAATCTCTACTTTTACCTGTTCGGTCTTGAATTCGTTGACAACATCATCAGTCTGTGACTGAAGATATGCAAATGTACCGCCGCCGATAACGATACTTGTAGCCATTGAACCTGCAATAGCTGTTGTCATCAGCTTTTTTCTCTTGTTTGTCATAAAAATTTACCTCCCGTTTTCTGATTTTCTTATAGTGATTGCTGTTATAAGGCTTGACAGTATTGCCATGCCTGCAAACCAAATTACTGCTGATTGTTCGCCCGTTGTGGGTGTGTCGGACACACTCTGCAAAGATTCTTCGGCAGGCATTGCTGACGGGGCTGTCGGTTCGGAACGATGCGAAATTTCAGTCGGCTGTGATGTTTTTGACGGCTGTGGAATTTCGGACGGTTGTGAAATCTCAGAGGGCTGTGAAATCTCGGACGGTTGTGAAATCTCAGACAGCTGTGAAATTTCAGAGTGTTCAAATGTATTTACACAATTACTTGACAGGTCTGTTATATAAGCAAGAGTAGAGTTGTGTGGCTGAAAAGATACAGAGATTATCAATATCAGTACAGTTATAAGAAACATCGCTGTCAAAGTACCTGATTGCTTTCTCAAATCAGCTCAACTCCTTTAAAAAAATTTTTTACGCTATATCCACATATGTTACTGTACCCGTCATTGAAAACTGTTCAACTGCCTTATCAATAGCAGTATTTTTTCCGATAGCCTCTGACTGAATGGCAAAAGCCTGTGATTTGATAAACTGTTTGGAAGAAATCTGCTTCATTTGTTCAAGCTGTTCGCTGGTGAGTTCCTGTGAAACCGTTACTTTTGTGAAAACAGGCGTAAGAACCATATCTTCCGTTGCTTTTGAAGCATCTACTTTCGTACTGTATGCATAAAGAGTTTTTCCGCCTGTTTCGGCAACTTTCAGCCATGCAGTATTATCGATATTTACGGAAAATACATCGCTGTTTTCATTCTCTACGCACACAAAAACATAAGATTCTATACTTCCCTTTTTAATTGACGGTGTAGGGTCTTTATCGAGTATTGAGCCTGCAACAAATCGGTAATTGTTGGAAGTAACTCTGTCACCGTCTTTTTCTTTACCGTTTTCATCAACGGGTGCTTCGTCAATTTTGACAGTAATTTCTCCGCCCTCAAAGGTATTGACAACTTCTTCACTTTTTGATGACAGCCATGCAATTGTAGGAACAACAACGCTTGTTGCTACAATTGCACTTATCAATGCCCCAAGCAGAACATACTTTAATTTCTTCATTTTTTAACCTCCAAATAAAAATAATATAACTTTCAGTACCGTAAGCAAATTTTGAATCATCTGTGAACTGTGGAGAATTATGTACAACAAATATTCAATGTTATTTCACAAAAAATCATAAATCTACTTATTTCTGTACTGTTAATGACAGTTTTCAGGAAACGGGAGTTTTCCTTTTTAGTCGGTATTTTTGATGATTTTAACGGCAGTTTCCCATATAAATATTCCTACCAGAAGTATCACAATAACCGTTATAATCAAGGGACGATTTTCTGGAGCTGTAATTATTTGGAAAACTCCACCTATTTTTGGTATCTTGAAACGCATAACTCCAACAACATTATCCCATGAAATACTGCCGTCATCCGTATTATTGGCATCACCTTTAGTAACAAATATGCGTTTTCCCGAATTTATATTTATAACACGATGAGTAGCAAGCGTCCCTTTTTCATTGATAACGAAAGTGATAACATCACCTTCCTTTATTGTTTCAGGTTCGGCAGACTGAACGAAAACCAACGTATTTACGGGAAGTACAGGTTCCATACTTCCTGTTTCCACATTAAGCATATTGAATCCAAAAAGTTTCAATCCTACTTGACCAACAGCAATAATTGCAAAAAAAGTAAAAAAGAATGAAAATAGAAAATTTGAAATAAGTTCAAAAGTTTCAGTTTTTGATTTTATGATGTTGTTTTCATTAGAACTTTCGATATTCTTTTTATGCATAATTTTATCTCCGTATAAAAAATCATAAATCACAATAATCAAAGTTATATCATACTTTAATCTAAAAATCAATAGTTTAGTAGATTTATTTTATAAAAAACACATAAAAGTTTACTTAAATGCAGCCTTATATCCAATAAAATCAGAGTAATAATTCTGCTTAAAAGGGTTAGTATTATATACCCCTAAGCCCTAAAAACGCCGTAGAACGCAAATATGAGCGTCTGAGAGCNNCACGATTTTTCGTCTATGTTTTATTCTGTTAAAGAATAATATTTCACCTGTTTGCAGACACTCGACAAAGCACCCTCTACAATGCCCCATATCGCCCCGTAGAACGCTCTCAGCAGCGTTTAAAGGGGTCAGGAGTATAATTATACCTCCTCGCCTTAAANNGTCTGAGAGCAAGCACGATTTTTCGTCTATGTTTTATTCCGTTAAACACCAGTTTCCAAGTTTTTAGAAAGTAAATTCACTTAACCAGGCATTGAAATAAGAGAAAAGACATTTTTAGCGGATATGCAGCAGTCTCGAAAGTGGCAAAAAATAATTCATACCAAATCGTCATACCGATAACAAAGCGAGATTGTTGAGGACTGCTGTGTGATAAAGTGATGAAAGTGCAGTCGTAAAACGGAAGCAGTGTCATAAAAGCATACAAAACAGTCAGCAAATTTATTAGCCGTTCAATGCCGATCCTACTTCGAAGCATATAAACCCCTAAAGACCAAAATTTCTTTTGTTCATAGTAAGCAACTTCAATATGCCAACGCAAAGAATAAATCGTGAGAGACAGAAAATCCATGCCGGCTTTCGCAAAAAGCGATGACTTTCCCAAGTCGGTTTGAGTAACATCAAAATTCAGTTCATCGGGGGATTTTGTGCAGATAAAAAGTCGCTCTGTGCCTGATTTTGTTCTTGTAACGACAGCATGAACAGGGATATGACCAAAAAGATTGGTGATCACCCGATGACTGCCAACAGAATAGTCTGTGCCTTCCACATCAGTAAGTTTAAAGTTATCAAAAGAGAGCCTATTTCCTCTTATTTTCGGTCTGCCTTTTTTGCCCGTTTTAGCCGGTGGCAGATCATACAAAACCGTGTCATACCTGACATTGCATATGAGAGCAAGATTACTGTATTTTATCGGCAATTCCGTGATTTCCGCTTTCGGATACCAACTGTCACAGCACAGACAAACATTTCTGTCAATTCCGATACACTTCATTACTTCCTGCACCATCTCAGCCGCCATAGCAAGCTTTGTTTTTTCTTTTGTCCACATTCTGTAACCGACCGGAAAAGACAAATATCGTATTTTACCATTGTCGAAAACAGGTATGGACATCATAAGGCTGACAAAACAATGCCCGTTCAGATAATTGGAACTGTTATGCTTGGCGTGATCGAATAAAAGTCCTCTGTTTTCAAAGTGTTCACCGTACTTTTCGACCATTGTATCGTCAATCGAAAGTATGATAAGCCACCGGCTCAATTCTTTCGGAACAACAGATAAAGCCACTTTGATCATATTCTGCATCCACTTGTCAATATCGATCTTACTTTCATTCAACGTAAAATAGTATGAATTGAGGCTGTTATTCGATACAGGCTTCATGAAATGATCATAACTGTGTTTGACACTTTTAAATCCGTTCAGACACAGTACCGACAATAACAGATCACATAAGTTTTCTCGTGTACTTCTTCTTTCTTCCGAAAAAATTTCATAAAATGCTTTTTTTAACTTGATTACCATCGGCGATTTGGTGTATAATGTATCCATGTGAATTACTCCCTTTCAGTGATACCTGGTTTATTTGTGCATTTACCATTTTATCACTTTTGAGCGGGTAATTCACTACTTTATTTTTCAAAACTTGGAAACTGGTGCAGTTAAAAATTGAAAGTCATCAAAA
>DBXL01000178.1 GCA_002309275.1 Ruminococcaceae bacterium UBA1213
TCTTGACATTTCACCACCGGACTTTCTGTTATCTATTATAATAAATATTTCGTGCATTGTCAATAAATTTATTTATATTTTAAAAAACCAACATCAAATTAAACGCTCGGTTATATAAATACAAAAATGTCAGGATGTCCGAAATTTTATTTGGACAACCTGACATTCTTTTAAATTCGGTTTATATAAAAAATCATTCCACTCCCAAAGCCTTGAATACAGCATCTTCGGGACTTTGATAAAAAATCAGATTAAAACAGCCTATCAGGTCAGCAGGAACAGCAGCAAGATCAGCAGCAGATGTGATAGGGAGAAGTATCTTTTTCGCTCCACTGTCAAGGCATACCTGAAGTGTATTTGCCAACTCTGAAACTTTAATAAGTGTTCCTGCTATGCTTATCTCACCAAGTACCGCAAGACTGCTGACAGTAGGTTTGCCGAGAGCGATGGAACATATTGCTATCAGTGTGGGTAATGCAAGTTTATCCGTCATACCGATTCCTTGTAAATCCTGATAATTTACAATATAATTTTTGGCAGTGGTACTGATACTTGCACTAATACGGTTGGCATTTGCTTTCAGATAATTGAATGCAGTGTTGGCAGCTTCTTTACTTTTGGAGTCGCTGCCTATACCTGTTCTCTCCAATTTGCCGTTTCCGGGAAGCATTTGCGACTCCAGGCGAAAAACACCTATCATTCCTGACTGAGCATGAGAAACAGTATAAACTTGTCCGGGATTGCTCAATCCTTCGGGTATCAGTTTACCACCGCCTTGTTCGGGAACGGAAACATAATGTTCTTCAAAGTTTTCCGTGTCTATATAGGAAAAATTAACATCATAAAATTCCATACCGCCAAGCTTTTTGAGCTGTTCTTTTACTCTGCGTCGCATTTCAAGAGAAAAAACAAGTATTTCTTCAATCTGCTCTTTGTTGAAGTTCCCGTCAGGATAAAGCAGTTTGACCATACCGCCAACAGTTTTTCTGACAGCTACGGTATCTCTTTGATTCAGATTTGTTCCCAATCTGAAATATTTATCTATGGCATCTCCATACTGCTCTTTTCTGAGTTCACGGATAAATTCAGCGAGATAGTCTGTAATAAAGCCGTAGTCATTCGTAAAATGTTCAGGTCTGAATTTCGGTATTTCCCATCCGGGTACATAACAATGGATACGGTCAAGAAAAGCCGTATCCGTCCCCATTTCAGATGGGAATGGTGCAAACAGACTTGATGTTTTTAAAAGTACATCTACACTCTGATTGATATTTCCGACAAATACCATAGAAGCGGAAGCATTGATCTCATCTTTTCCCCTTGAAAAAGAACCGGAATTCATGTAATCTTTCATTATCTGTACGCCGTCTTTGTCTTTGAAAGAAATTCCCGCAACCTCGTCAAATGCAACACAATCCCATACTCCTACTAATCCCACAGTTTTTCTGCTCATATTATAAAACAGATTTGCAACAGTCGTTTGCCCCCCTGAAACAAGAATACTATTGGGAGATACTTCTTTGTAAATATGCGATTTGCCTGTACTTCGGGGACCGAGTTCGCATAAATTATAATTATTTTCAACAAGAGGTATCATACGGGCAAGCAAAAGCCATTTTTCCCTTTCCGTCAATCTGTCCGGCTCCATGCCCATAGAACGAAGCAATACGGTTATCCATTCATCTTTTGTAAAGACTTTTCTTCCGTTTTTCAATTCGTTTATGTCGATATGCGGCATTTGTATAGGTGTCAGTTTGCGTATATGGATAGGACAAATTTTCTTTTCTTCCTCTATATATTCATAGTCAAGTCCGACTATGCACCATATACCGCCGCACAAAAGACGGTCATATTTTGACGGATATGCTTCCGGTATCGGAATATTTTTCAAACCAAGATTGGAAAACTCTGCCTCATAAGTATCATTTTTTATATTGAGATGTACTGTCAGCCTGTCGATAACGGTATAGCTTCCACGCTGCCTGAGCATTGACATGATTTTTTGTGCTTCATCAGGTCGGACATAATTATCTGCCAAAATTTTTTTAACAGTTTTCAAGCCATCCTCAATGACCGATTCATCATCGGAACTGCAATACTGACCAAGCAGAAATTCCAACACATAGACAGGTACATTGGCACCTTCCTTGATTTTCTTCGTCAAATCTTTGCGTACAATCTTACCGTCAAAATTCTGTTTCAGCTTTTGAGCGATAACATCATTTTTATCTTCCATATTCATACAGTCACCCTCTAAAATCCAAAATCATCGGCAAAGGCAATATCTATCATCATTTCCTGCCGCAGCACTTCAAGATTATTTTTATTGTCAATTATCAGCAAATAATATTTTTCACTGCGTCTGTACGGTCTGTTTTTCAGCCTGAAATTCAGTTTGAATATTCTTTTGGCTGATTCGGAATTTTTATTATCCGCTATATGAATCATCTCATTGGAAACCTTTTCTCCGTTTGCACTTACAATACATATTCTGTATGTTGTTTCTTTCACGATACTGCCAACAGGTTCATTTTGAATGAATTCAAGGGAAAATATTAAATTTGTTATCTTACGATTCAGACTGATGAGAGAAATTACTGCATTTTTTGTTTCCTTGTGACCTTTTTCCGTTCTGACATCTATCACCGGAACAAACATTTCCTGCGGAGAACTGCCGCCATGCACAAAATTCATACCTCCGCCGGGGGCTTTGAAAATATCGCTTGCTATCGGAAATGATATTATTTTATCATCATCATTTTGTAAAACAGATGAAAAAGAAATACTTTCCACTCCGTCTGTTTCAATCGCTTTTGATGAAATGACATATCTCTTTGCCTTATATGTTCCGGATTCGGAAATACTGCTGATCTTATCGCTTTCTGTAATGCTGTCACGCTTATATATAAAACCATGATCAGCCGTTATGATAAAATGAATGGTATTTGCACTTGTCGTTAATCTCTTGACTAATGCAAAAATTTCATTTA
>DBXL01000158.1:0-2177 GCA_002309275.1 Ruminococcaceae bacterium UBA1213
GGCGACATTGAAATTGAAGTAAAGGAACTCCGCATTCTCTCCGAATCCGAAACTACTCCCTTTGAAATTATCGACAACTGCCCCACAGCAGAACTCACAAGGCTCAAATATCGTTATCTCGATTTGAGAAGACCTGAACTCCAGAAAAATATCATTTTCCGTCACAAAGTCGCTAAAGTTACCCGTGATTACTTTGATGAAAACGGCTTTATTGAATTGGAAACTCCCATGCTTATCAAATCCACTCCCGAAGGTGCAAGAGATTTTCTCGTGCCGTCAAGAATTCATAAAGGCTCTTTTTATGCTCTCCCACAATCTCCCCAGATGTATAAACAGCTCTGCATGGTGGCAGGCTTTGACAGATATATGCAAATTGCAAGATGTTTCCGTGATGAAGATTTGAGGGCAGACCGTCAGCCTGAATTTACTCAAATCGACCTTGAAATGTCTTTTGTAGATATGGAAGACGTTCTCCAAATCGGTGAGGGCTATATCAAAAGACTTTTCAAAGATGTCATGAATATCGACATTCCCACGCCTTTCCCCAGATATACCTACAATGAAGTAATGGAGCGTTTCGGCTCGGATAAGCCCGATACACGTTTCGGCATGGAAATTTTCAATATCTCCGAAGAAGTCAAAAATACAGAATTTGTCGTATTCAAAAATGCTCTTGCCAATGGCGGAAGTGTTCGTGGAATCACGGCTAAAAATGCCGTTAAAACCTATACAAGAAAAGAAATTGACAAGCTTGTTGAATTCGTCAAAGGCATTGGGGCAAAAGGTCTTGCCTGGATTCGCTGGACTGATGACAGTATCTCATCAAGCTTTGCAAAATTCATGAGTGAAGATGAAATGCAGGCTATCCTTGCAAAAGCTGGTGCCGAAAAAGGTGACGTTGTTCTTATCGTTGCAGATGGTGATGATAATACAGTCCTTTCCACTCTCGGTGCAGTCCGTACAGAGTGTGCAAAGAAACTCAATGTCATCAAAGACGGCTATAACTTCCTCTGGGTAGTCAAATTCCCGTTCTTTGAATATGACAAAGAAAGCGGTGAGTGGCTTGCCATGCACCATCCGTTCACATCTCCCACTGATGAATGTATGGATAAGCTTGACGGCAACAAGGGTGAAGTCTATGCCAAAGCCTATGATATGGTACTCAACGGCATTGAGCTTTCTTCAGGTTCTATCAGAATCACCAATCCCGACTTGCAGAAAAAAATGTTTGAAATGCTCGGTCTGAGTGATGAAGAAGCCTATGAAAAATTCGGCTTCCTCATGGACGCTTTCAAATTCGGTGCACCCCCTCACGGCGGTATGGGTATCGGTCTGGACAGACTCGTTATGCAGATGCTCAAAGCCCCGACTTTNNGTATTGTTCCCGAAAGTGCAGAATGCAAGTGAGCCTATGACCAATGCCCCCGCAGGCGTTGACAAACAACAACTTACGGATTTAGGAATTGAAGTTATCAGCGAATAATTAAAAAAGTGTGAAGAGTGAAGAGTGGAGAGTGGAGCGTTTTTTGTCGAAACAATGCTCCACTCTCCACTCTCAACACTCCACTCTAATAAAAGTTGGAGATATTTTCTATGGATAAAAAAATCAAGTCCGATTTTTTAAAAGGACTTTTTGACGGCATACCTATTTTTTTAGGCTATTTATCGGTATCATTCGGATTTGGAATAATGGCGGTCAGTTCAGGATTAAGTGTATTTGAAGCTTTCATGATTTCATTGACAAATTTAACTTCCGCAGGTCAGGCTCAGGGCGTGGCGGTTATTGCCGCAGGCGGTACTTTAATAGAAATGGCTGTCGTGCAGTTTGTCATTAATATCCGTTATGCACTCATGGGACTTTCCCTTTCACAAAAACTTGATACAAAATTTACTCTCCCTCACAGACTTCTTGCGGCTTACGGCATTACTGATGAAATATTTGCCCTCTGCTCCACTAAGGAAACAGCTCTTAAACCCAATTATATGTATGGTGTAATCGCTGTATCAACTTTTGGCTGGGTTCTCGGCACGTTTTTAGGCGGTGCAGCTGGTACTCTTTTACCTGATAACGTCACTGCCGCTCTCGGAATCGTTCTGTATGGAATGTTTATTGCCATCATCGTTCCGCCCTCCCGCAAATATAAAAATGTTCTTTTTGTTGTGGGAATTGCCGCACT
>DBXL01000158.1:2303-3321 GCA_002309275.1 Ruminococcaceae bacterium UBA1213
TCATGGCTATTGTTACCTATCTTATCAGAGCCTTGCCTTTTGCGTTCTTCAGAAAAAAAATAAAGTCAAAATTTATTAAAAGCTTTTTGTATTATGTTCCCTATGCCGTTCTGAGTGCCATGACCATTCCCGCTATTTTTTACAGCACAGGCAATATATACACCTCTATTGCAGGAACGGTTGCCGCACTTGTATTAGCCTATTTCAATCTCCCCTTGATTGTCGTATCCCTTGCGGCTGCCTTGACAGCCTTCTTAACAGGATTTATAATATAAGTGTGGAGTTTGGAGAGTGGAGAGTGCAGCAGCTGCAAATCTTAATTTTTCGTTGAAAACAAATCAACTTCACTCTCCACTCTACACTCTCAACACTAAAATGAAAGGCGGTATTGTTATGAAAAAGATGTTGAAAGTTTTACTCGGTGCATTGGCTGTCGCTGCCATCAGTGCCATTGTATTGAGTGCGTGTCATGTGAAGTCAGAAAGCCAGATTGTCAGATATGCCAACCAGAATTTCGGCAGTGCCGAACTTGTTACGACTGAAAATATGGAAGATGGCAGCAGAAAATGTATTATGCGTGATAAAGAATACGGATTTGAATACTATGTCAAAAGCGAAATGCACGACATCAATATTGACGGCTCTAAATTCGGCAGTACAGAAAGTACCGACAGCGATTTCGGTTCAAAATATACTGACCTGCTTACAAGCACCTGTCAGGCACAGTTTGATGAAATCGCACACACAGACCATATTGAGATAAGCTATGACGGCTCATTTGATTTTATGAAAATAAAGTGTACTGCCGAAAAAAGCAACTTTCTTGAAACTGCCGAAAAAATCTCTGATATGATAATTTCCTTTGATACGAGAAAATATTATAAAAATCAGTGTTTCGGCATTTACGATATGAATGATAAACGTCTGGGTGCATACTATATCCATGATAAAAAATGGGTTGATGTTGATGATGAATATGATTATATTTATATCAATGAGGCGAAACAGGTCAACCGCA
>DBXL01000158.1:3351-20793 GCA_002309275.1 Ruminococcaceae bacterium UBA1213
CCCTCACAAGTAACGGTTTATCTCGGTGAACCTAAATATACCTATGAAACTCCCGTTCAGTACTACTATTTCACCGTTGACGGCAAAGAATTCTTTATCGCTGACTTTATCACCGATTATGACGCTTCTCTTATCAGGCATTACAGCAACTATAATGAGGTGTTCAATTAAATGATATACTTTACCGCAGACCTCCATTTTTATCATGACAAGGTTATCAAATTTGCCGACAGACCTTTCCAAAATATCGAACAAATGAACAAAACTCTCATTAAAAACTGGAACAGCAAAATCAAATCCAATGACGAGATTTATATTTTAGGCGATTTTACCATGAAAGGTCATGCATTGGCACAGGAAATCCTTTATCAGCTTAAAGGCAGAAAACATCTTATCAAAGGTAACCATGACGGCTTTATTAACAGCCCTCATTTTGAAAATTGCCTTTTTGAAAGCATTTCCGACTATAAAGAAATAAACTATATGAATACACAGTTTATTTTATTCCACTATCCCATTCTTGAATGGAACAGCTTTTTCAGGGGAAGCATACACCTGCATGGACATCAGCATAATCATGCAGATTATAACCTGCAAAATCTTCAAAACGGTATCCGCCGTTATGATGTCGGCGTTGATGCAAACAATATGTCACCTGTCAGTGCTGATGAAATTATTGCTTTCTTCAACTCTATATAATATTGACAAATTCACTCGTTTTTGCTATTATTGAAAAGGTTTTTTATAATTTTTTGCAATTACTATTTGATTGTGAGGGAAAAAGGTATGATAGACAAACTGAAAAAAATTCTTGAAGACGGTGAACAGAGAATTGCCAAAACTCTCTCTGAAACCGAACTCCAGGACGTAAAAGCCTCCCTTCTCGGCAAACAGAGCGTTTTTACGGAAGTAATGAAGGAAATGCCGAAACTTGATCCGAAGCTTCGCCCCGAAGTCGGCAAAATGGTCAATGAGATAAAATCCAAGTTTACTGCTCTCATCGACAAGCAAAGACTTGAACTCCAGCTGAAAGCCGATAAAATTGATGAAAGCTTTGATATTACCGTTCCGGGCTTTGCACCTGCAAGTACAGGCGGTTTACACCCCATTACCCAGATGTGCTATGACCTCAACGATGCTTTTCGTTCCATGGGCTTTGAGATTTTCGAGGAAGATGACATTACAAGCGAACTTTATGCTTTTGACAAGCTCAACTTCCCCCCGAATCACCCTGCAAGAGAAAGCATGGATACCTACTGGCTCGAAGGTCATGACAAGGGCTGTTCATGTGACAAACTCTGCTTACGCCCTCATCTTACAGGCGGAAGCGTGCGTTACCTCCAGACTCACAAGCCCCCCTATCGCTTTGTATATCCCGGCAGAGTTTACAGAAATGAATCCACTGACGCAAGACATGAAAGAGCTTTCTTCCAGTATGAAGCCCTTATCGTTGACAAGGAATTCACATTTGCTTCCGGTAAAGTGCTTATCAAAAGCATTCTCTCCAAGGTGTTCGGCAGAGATGTCCCTGTCAGAATGAGAGCAGGTTTCTTCCCCTTCGTTGAACCCGGTTTTGAAATAGATATGGGCTGTCTGGTATGCGGCGGTAAAGGCTGCAGTGTCTGCAAGCAGGTCGGCTGGATTGAAATTATGCCCGGCGGTACGCCTCACCCCAATGTTCTCCGTGCAGGCGGTCTTGATCCCGATGAATACACAGGTTTCTATGTCAACATCGGTCTTGACAGGCTTGTTATGATGAGATACGGCGTTGATGATGTCCGTCTGTTCCACAGTGCCGATCTCAGATTTTTAGAGCAGTTTAACTAAGGAGGGCTATTTTTGAAAGTTTCACTTGATTGGATAAAAGAATATGTTGACCTCCCCGAAAGCATGGATTTGACAAAACTTGCTTACGACCTCACAATGTCCACTGTTGAAGTCGAGGGTGCGGAAAAATTAGCAGATAAATTTGATAAAATGATTGTCGGCGTTATCAAAGAGGTACTCCCTCACCCCAATGCCGATAAGCTCCGTGTCTGCAAAACAGACATCGGAAATGAAATAAAAGACATTGTATGTGGCGGCTCAAACCTTGAAGCAGGCATGAAAGTTGTCGTTGCGTGTCCTGGTGCTATGGTGAAATGGCATGGCGAGGGTGAACTCGTTGAAATCAAAAATGCTGTTTTGCGTGGCGTGCAGAGCTTCGGTATGATTTGTGCTGCTGTCGAAATCGGTCTTGCTGACCTTTTCCCCGCTAACAACGACCATGAAATAGTTGACCTCTCTGCATTTGACGTGAAAGCAGGCACTCCGCTTGCAGAAGCACTTGACCTTGATGATATAATTCTTGAAATAGATAACAAGTCCATGACAAACCGCCCTGACCTTTGGGGACATTACGGCATTGCAAGAGAAATTGCCGCTTTATATGACCTGCCTTTAAAGGAATTCCCGAAATTTGACCTGACAGACGTTCCGGCACTTCCCCTTGACATTCAGGACAGTGAACGCTGTCCGAGATACATGGGTACGGAAATTAACGGCGTTTATGTAAAGCCCGCTCCCTATAAGATTCAGCAGAGAATCTGGAAAGTAGGTATGCGTCCCATAAATGCCCTTGTCGATATAACCAACTATGTCATGCTTGCCACAGGCAATCCTACACACGCTTTTGACGCTGACAACATTAAAGAACACATTGTTGTAAGACGTGCATTTGACGGTGAAAAACTCCTCCTCCTCAATGAAAAGGAACTCACCCTTTCTACAAATGACCTCGTTATTGCCGATACAGAGAGTGCTGTCGGACTGGCTGGCGTTATGGGCGGTGCAAAAGATTCCATTCTCCCCAAAACTCAGAGAGTTTTGCTTGAAGTCGCCAACTTCAATGCACAGGGCATAAGAGGAACAGCCCTCCGCTATGACAACAGAACTGACGCTTCTTCAAGATATGAAAAGGCTATTGATCCAGAAAGATGTGACCAGGCTTTTGCTCTCTCTATGCAGATGTTCAAAGAAATTTACCCCGATATGCAGGTAATTGCTCACAGCGATTTCTACCCGAAGAAACTCGTAAAAAATGAAATTGACGTTTCTATGAAATGGCTGGAAAGCCGTCTTGGAAAGGTTATCGCAAGAGAAGATATTGTTAAAAAACTCTCTGAACTCGGCTTTGAAGTGTCTTTTGATGACGACAATATGCATATAGTCGTTCCTACATGGCGTTCAACAGGTGACATCTCCATTAAAGACGACATCATGGAGGAAGTTGCAAGAATGTACGGCTATGAGAATTTTGAGCCGTCACCTATCACCACTACTTTCACAGGTGCTATCAATCAGCTTCAAATCGACCTTGAGAGAAAAATTAAAGAATATCTTGCTTTCAGATGTGATATGCGTGAAATTTTCACATATCCGTGGATGGACGATGAATATGTCAATGCTGTTTTGCAAAATACCGAAGGCATTCTCAAAATATCCACTCCCCCCTCACCTGATGAGAGTTATGTGCGTTCATCTCTCCTGCCCAACATTGTTAAAGCTGTCAATAAAAATCTCCGCTACTATACCGAATTTTCAATTTTCGAGTGTGCGAGAGTCTTTTTCGACAGGGATTACACCTCTCCCTATGACGAAACAGAAAAACTCCCCTTGCAGCAGAAAAACTTTGGCGGTGCATTTGTCGGCACTTACAAGAACATTACTGACCTTTTCAGAAAGTCAAAGGGCGTTCTTGAAAATATGTCAAGATATACCCATATGGAAAACTTTACTTTCAAAAAATCCGATAAACCTGTATGGGCTGATGAAACTCTCTGGATGAATATTTTTGTCGGTGATGAAAAAATAGGCGATTTTGCTCTCCTTTCAAAGCAAATCGCTTTGCAGTGCGGTATCAAAAACAACGCTGTCATGCTGTTTGAATTCAACTATGATGTGCTGAAGCCCTTCAAATCAAGAACCAATACATTCAGCCATCTCCCTGAATATCCCGTCAATGACTTTGACCTCTCCATGCTCATAGATGAGAATATCTCCTGGGCTGATATCAAGTCAACCATACTTGACGCTAACAAAGATAATGCTTTGCTGAAATCCGTTTCATTTGTCGAGGAATACAAGGGCAAACAGATTATCAAAGGCAAAAAGTCTGTTACTCTCCGCCTTGAAATAGGCTCTGACGAAAAAACTCTTACCTCTTCTGAACTTGAAAAAATCGGTTTTGGCGTTGCAAAGTGCCTTGAAGAAAAATATCACGCTTCCCTCAGAGCTTAACCATTAGCAATGAGCAGTTAGCAATTAGCATTTATAAAACAAATTTCCCCTTGTACAAAATTACATCGTACAAGGGGAATTTTTATTTCCAAAAAACCGTAAATGCACCTGACAGGACTTGAACCTGCACCCTTTCGGACTGGAACCTAATGCTGACGACACCTTATGGAATTTATTTTTTTGTTTTATTGATTAAAAAATCCCAAATCTGGATTGTCGGGTAACCCTACTATCGAAGCCCTGTCAAGAAAAACATTAAATCTTTCACAAGATGTTTCTGGCAACAATGTGCAGTCATGACATGAGGCATAATTCAAATTTTTATACCCCTGATTCATAGAAGATATGCACAATGGATCTGCACTGCACCAACCGGCTCGCTCTAACATATTGTCCATTATTTTTTCAAACAGTTCTTTGTTGTTCGCAATGCTTATTAATCCGCCAAGACTGCTGTCACTGTCAGATGAAGAAACATAAATCAAAATACCGCACATTTTGACTTCATTTTTCGCATCATTGACCTCACTGTAAATCTTCTCACGGATAGAAGCAGCACTGTAACCGCATATATTGGATATTTCTCTTATGAATAAATGTGCAAAAGTATGCAGTAAAACATAAGTTTCCGAAAAAGCATCGAATATAAAATGTCCGTCATTCATTGCTTTTTCCATTGTTTTGTAATGTGATGAATTGGCATTCCGCCATTGTGCAATTTTATCTTCATTGAATCGTATAAATATTCCTTCGCCCCTCAATTCAACAGCCGGAAGCCAATCATACGGATATTGAGAAATGGCAACTTTATTATTCTCATTGCGGCTTATTCTTGTAAATCCAGTAAAAGCCTGCGTTACCGTAAGCCTGTCAACAACGGCAATCTGTTCAAAAAAAGAGGAATATTTGTCTGGGATATCTGACGAATAAGAAGAAAAATTGTCTTCATTCTGATTTTCTGCATTTGAGAGTACAGCATACTCATCCTCAAGTATTGATAATTCGTTTCTGCCTTTCCCTGCCTGCAATTCAATTTTTACAACATTCCATGAACGCATAACTTCCGCATCAGTGATTTTATTATCTTTCAACATATTGCGAACGGTTTTGGCAATTTTGGATTCATCCAATTCTTTGATAATATCATAATTTTTCTGAATATACTGCACAACTTTTTTACTCCACGGAGGAATCAAAAGTGCCGATTTGGTGATTGGAAAATAAACTCCCGATGCGGAACGTAGTCTTGTGTGCATTTTTTCATTACAGCCATATTTGGCTTTTGCAAACGGCTCTTTAAAGTGAGGATGTTTACAAGTACATTTGTATTCTGACAAGGCATTTTCCGCAAATGCCTGTGACATACCTCTTGTTGTTTTACACTCGTCACATTCCAATATCAAGCTGTCTATATCCGTTCTGTTATAAATATTCCTCATTTTTATTCTCGGAGATTTATTTCCCGATATACATTCTTTTCCGCTATGAACCCACCAATCATAAGGAAAATCATCCATATGTCCGTTTAAACAAACAACAATAAATCTTGAGGCATTAAGGTTATTATGACATTTTGGACATTCATGCCGTTTTTTTGTGTCTAATTCCTTGAAATCATAAATATTGCCACACCTTGAACAATGCAGCTTTTCCGGAAATATGTAAGAAAGGACATTTTTTCCCTGTGAAAAGCTATTCGTACTTTTAGTTACTCTTGGCATGAGAAAATATTTTGCACCTGTTATGACAGATAGATTTTCATTGAAAAGTTTTCTTTTTTCAATTTCTTCATTGTCATTCGGATTGTATCCCCAATCATCCGCAGCGGCTATGATTACCGTATCATCTTTAAAGTCCACAATAGAACCTATTCCAAATGTGGTGATAAGCTGTGTTTTTCGGATATTTCCTACTGATATTTTTTCATTTGAAAATTTGGATACAGTTGTATCCTCTCCGTCTTTTTGTTGTTTTTTTCTGAAACTCGGTTTAGCCAAAATATATCCCCCTATCTCTTTGTAAAATAAATATTTGATGACGCTTCAACATTTCTTGCGGAATTAAGTATCGGCGGAATATCTGAACCATTATTATTCTCTGCACTTCTGAAAAGTGCAGAATCCTCATTTTGATAGTTGGAAAATACCAATTGATTCGGCAAAGCATCGGCTAAATCTTTCCAGCATTTGAGATAATAGTCAAGCCATTCTTCGGCATAATCTCTCATATCCGGTTCAATGTCCTCTACACGTTTCAATATATCATATTTTACTTTTTCTATAATGCTGTCATTGCCTTGATATTTGCAGGCACTTTCATTCGCATTATATTTTGAAACAGTATGTCTTATAATTGCCATCATCGCACAATGCAGAGCTTTTTCTATTGCACGGGGAGAATATGAAGTAACACTCGTTGCTTCTACATATTTATAAAATGAACTGTGATAATAAACAAATTGCTCATAAAATGATTTATCTCTTGAACGCATACCGTTGTACAATGATATAACCAATCCTGGATTTGTTCTTCCGACACGGCTTGTTGCCTGTATATATTCTGAATTTGATTTTGGCTGACCGTACATACACATAAAACCCAACCTGTCAATATCTATACCGACAGAAAGCATATTCGATGCCATAATGTAATCAAAACAATCGTCATATGTAAATGGATGTGACAGTCTTTTCAGTATATTTTGTATTTCTTTTGCAGAATTTCTGCTTGTCAGTTCATCATTTTTTAAATATGGAGGAATGTTCGCTTCTTTTCCGTCAGCCTTCAGATCGTATTTTTCGGCTTCCTGTCTGAATTTATAGGATGAAAGATATTTTATTTCCGATGATATTCTGTCTGAAATGATAATAGAATTTGAACCAAGTTCTTTCAGTGAATTGAAGTATCCTACATCCGTATAATATTGGTCAATTACTTTGCTGTGCCTGCCTTGTTTTTTATACAAGTGTTTCATAAATGTAAGCAAAGCAAATATTTTTATAAGTGTTTCGGATGTTCCTGTGCCTATGGAACATATTCCCACATACGTCCTTGCAGGTCTTTGAGTTTCATTTGCCTCGACTGCAAAAAAAGAATCCTTATATGACAAACCATTTGGCGGAAACTGAATCATATTTCTGTTATATAATATCTTTATCTGTCTGTCAGCGTTTTTGACAGTTGCCGTTGAAGCAATGATTTTAGGAGCATTTCCGTAATTTTTACAAATTTCCTCTATTGCCATTTCGTAAATACCGGTAATTGAGCCAAGCGGTCCCGAAATAAGATGCAATTCATCTTGTATGATAAGCTCCGGCGGTTTGCAGCCATTTGCTCCGAGAAGATTTCCGGCATTTTCTTCCCAAGTTATCCTTGCAAATTTATCTACTGTACTCAAAATAAATGTCGGTGCAATATTATAAATATCGTCATCAACAACGTAAACGGGCAAATGACTGTGAAACTCGCACTTCGGATTATTACAGCATGAAATATTCATTGAATTATGGTTAATAGAATAGCCCCCGATACCTATTTCTGAACCGCACCATGGACATTGGGTGATTTGCATGGGATTGCCTTGATAGACAGTGGCAGAAGAATCTTCTTTTAATTTATTTAATGTTTCCGCCGCCTCTTTTATATGATTTGGAGTCATGCCGGAACCTATCCATAAGCCAATAGATATTTCTTCTCCGGGAATATGATAGCGTCTACGCATATCCTCACAAGCACACACCAATGCAGTGGCTCTTTCAAACTGCTGTATGGTAAGCAGTCTGAGAGTATATCTCATAATAATTGTTACGCCATTTGGATTACCGTCCTCATTGTTCAATCTCCTGAAAAATATGGAAAATGCCGACAATCCCAAATAGGCTTCCGTTTTTCCTCCTCCTGTGGGAAACCACAAAAGATCAACATCATTGCGGAAATCAGAGTTATTATTTGCAATATCGGGAATGATCTGAAGTATATATGCCATTTGGAACGGATACCAACTGACAATATCAGAGGAACAATGCTTTGTTTTTATTCTCTGCAAAAGCATAGCTTCGTTCATATATTGAAATGATTTCCATGCAATATCATTACTTTGCAACAATGATATACCGTTACGCAGTCTTTTGATACATATTTCAATATTTCGAAAAGACTGTTCGGCAGTTTTGGGATATTTTTCTATCAATACGCTATTATGCTTCAGATTATCATACCATTCCTCATACTTGGAAACAAAGTAAGCAAGCTGATCATAGGCAGTTTTTCTGTCTGCATTCTTCCAATATTTCATGTACAAACAATCAATGTCGCTAAATAATCTCGGCATCATCTGCAACATTCTGTATTGAGGTATAAACTCGCTTTTTATCTCATTAACTATATTATTTTCCACACAATGCACCGATGAACAGCCATGTCCGTAAGAGTAGTTATCGATGGAATCATAAAGCATATCGTTCTTTTCATCTTCAAATGCTTTATGTATATTTCTTTGATAAATCGGTATAAATCCCTTTTGATTTTTAACGGATATTTCACATTGAAAAAGTGCATTGATACTATTGCTGATTATATCATTTACCGAACTGTGCTTGTTGATCACCGAAACGGTTGCAAGTATACTGCCGTCTGTATTTACTTTTCTTATATGAAAATACATCAAAATATCAGGTTCTTTGGATATACTCATATAACAAACTTTATCGGGAACGGAAATATTCGTAACAAATTTTTTGGCATTACGGGTATAAAAATGCTTATTAACGATTTTATTATTTTCTTCTGTCTGCTGTTCGGAATGGTGATATACAGCATACGAAAAAGAAATCTGCAATTCATCGCCGCATCTTGCAGAAAAAGATATCCCCATTGATGACGGCTTAAATATACTTGCATTTTTTATCTGTTCATTGTTTTCTGATTCATCTTCAAATAATTCTTCCATTGAATCAGTCACTTCAATATTTTCGACATTTTGATTTTTTGGCTGTGCCCATAATATCCCCAGAGAATATCGGCTCAGCGGTGTTTCCACTTCAATTATCTCGTTTTCATCTGTCGGTCCGATAAAGTCTGTTTTGATGTGCTTGACAATATCGTCTATTGTATCGTAAAATTCGTTGAAACGAGGCATATTATCACTTCTTTTCAAATTTTAATTTTGCAAGACCTGTGATCTGTATCCCAAAACAGATACCTGATTTTTGAAATTCTATCGGAATATGACTGCTGAATTTACCTAAAATTTCGGAAGTAATTCCGCTGACATACAAATTTTCCAAGCGGTTCGGAATGTTATTTTTGTAATCTGTAGATTTTACTCCGGATATTATTTCAGCAGTCATTTTTTCGGAAAGACACCCTATTGTGCGCCCGTTATGAATAATATTGAATACATTGGTATCGGAATCATACTCTGCTTCAACACAGTCAAAAAGTTTAACATTTGAAAGTATATATTTCTGACATTCAACAGCAGACTGAAAATCTCCCAAAACAAAAGAAATATTGTCGATATCTCCGGTTAATCCTGCTGCGATACTCTTACAGAATTTATTTTTGTAATCATATAGTTTATGAAGTCCTGTTTCTATAACTCTGCCCGACGGGATTCTTTTGAAAAATTTAGGATTTCTTTTCATAGCGACTAATTGAATTTTTGCTCTCGTAAGTGCAACATACCTGACTCTTGCTTCTTCTGCACTGTTATCAGACAGATTAATATCAGATACCACGAGAACTACTCTGTCAAATTCGCTACCCTTTGCCTTATGTATGGTTGAAACAGTAAGAAGCGAAGTTTCATCATAAAAATCATTGGGAATATCTCTTGTAATTCTTAATGCACTTTTTAGCTTTTGCATATTTATGACAGACTTATCCTGTGTTTTTGTTATTTTGCAAAAATGCTCCCATATTTTCTCACAGTCAAAATCGGAATTACATCGAAATTTGCTTCGTTCAACAAAGTCATTTTTACTGATGTTTTCATCGCAATAGTCCCAAAATATATCAGCTATCCACCTCGGCAACGTGATTGTATTATTTACTCCTCGGTTTAATACATGAAAAATTTTGTTCTTGCAAAGCAAGGCACTTATATATTCAGCTTCGCCGTTGGTTCTGCACAATATGGCAGTAGAAACTGACGGAGATGAACGCATACTTCTTATATAAGCTTCTATTTTTATATTTTCGGAATAATTTTTTATTACATTATTCGCATAACGATTTTGTTCCTTGTAACTTTCATTCAATAATACCTTACGCATTTCAGCAGATTTTTCGGCTAATTCGGCTGTTTGTCTTTTGTTGACAGAAATTTCATATCTCAGCGTATCACCCGGAAACTGTTTTTCTGCCAATTCATAGAATTTCGCTGAATCCAAAGTTGCATCATTATCTGCTTCATAGTCATATATTGATTGACAGCGGTCACCTGCAAGCAAATATCCGCAGTTCAAATTTTTCAGAATATTCAAAACCATTTCTGCACGCTCATTGACAAGATCCTGTATTTCATCAACGATAAAATAACTGATGTCTTCAAAATCTTCCGGAGAAATATATTTGTTGAACAGCTTTATTCGTTCATTATAGCCGTAACCGGTAAAATCTTCCGAAATTACGCCTTGTTCTTTCATAGCCATGAGAAAATATGCAGCATATGAATCAAAAGTTAAAAGGCATATATTTTTGGCAGATGGCTCAAGAGTCCCATCTGTAACTGCATCTTCAATTTTATCTTCTATCACTTTTTTTGCCGAGCGTGTATAGCACAAAATATAAATTTCATCGGACGGACATAGCCTGTTTTTGAGAATATATATCAGTCTTTGAATGATTGTGTAGGTCTTGCCTGTTCCCGGACCTGAGTTCAATATGATATGTGAATCTAACGGGGAATTTATAATACAATCAGGTGAAGTTATGTTTATATATTTTTCACTTAATGATTTTACATCTGAAACAGGAAGTTCAGCAGGTTCTTTATACTCCTTTGGCTGTTCCTCAACATAATTTTTATCAGGATTTTTATCCCTTTCAAAAGTAACGGTATCGTCCTCTATTGTAATGCCGACTGATTTCAGAAATTTTTGTAAATCTTCTTTTTCTGTATCTTCAAGGATGTTTTCTCTTGAAATCTTATTAACTTTGCATTTTTCAGTATCATAAATCGGACATCTTGTATATTCACATCTGTTTATCCATTGCATAACACCATCTATCATGACGGCACCGTAAGACATTTCACCGTTTTTAGCATTTGAGCAACGAACACTTTCTTGTGCTATCTTTTTTTGAACGCTTGTAAGCGGAATGGAATTTAAACCGTGATACTGCATCTGAAGATTTTGAAGTCTTTTTGCCCCTGTGATTTTTTTTGTATATTTTCTGTCATCTCTTATGCTGTTATGCTCTCTGATATATATATTTGAAATAATATTGATATTCGATTTAATCATTTTTGCTCTACCTCAACACCGCTTAAGTCATAATAAAAACGAATTTGATTGATGTCAAAAGTTTCATGATAACCATGTCCTATAAAATCATTTTTTATGATCACCCTTACGATTTGATCTTTTCCTATTTCGGTATCAAGAGAGAATATTTCATTGATATATCCTTTGGCTTTTACGGGAACGACAGCATACCTGTTCTTGCCTGTGGAATCCGTAAAAATAAAATGTGCATCAAAATCGTCTGTAGTTAGTGAAAAAGAAAGGGGATTTCCTTTATCTCCGACTTTGTTTTCATTTTTTCTCAAAATCGGGTAAGTTGTTTCATCACTGAGTAAAATACATATATCATCACTCAATCTGAAATCGCAGTCTATAGCGGAAGTAATGGCAGCACCTTTTGCCACCATCCATTGATAACTGTCATCAAATATAATTTTATCTTTACCAAACATGGAAAGAACAATATCAGCAAACGGTCTTAATCCGCTGGAACCGCCTGCAAGAATAACCGCATCGATATTTTCGGGATTAACATTTGCTTTCTTCATTACTGTAATTATAGCTTCTAAAGCGTATTTGTTTATAAGCGGAGTAATAATAGCCGAAAATTCATCGTAATATAAAGTAAATGGTTTTGCTCCCTCTCCCAATGTAATAGTATAGTCATCATATTCCGAAAAATCTATTTTCATTCGTTCTACTTCATTCATAACTTTGTCTTTTCTTTTTGAATCAAGCATATCAAAAGAAACTCCCGGATAAATCTTTTGCATAATTCTTAAAGCCAATTCCTTATCAATATCATCTCCGCCAAACTTTATTCCATATACAGCTTCTTCATATATCTGACTGCCCTTTATATCCAAAATACTCAAATCAAGCGTCCCGCCGCCAAAATCAATCACCATAACTTTTGAAAAAGCTCTTATATCATATATTTTAGATATATAGGCGGCAGATGACTCACTGATAAACCCTTTTACTTTTATTCCTACACTTTCGGCAGCTTCCATCAGTTCCGTTCTTGCCCTTGCAGAAAAATCAACAGGTATTGACAAAATAACCTCTTCAAAGTCTTTTCTGATATTTTTTACTGTTTCCTTTACATGATTTAAAAATAATGCTGTCAGTTTTTTTCCGTTATACCTTTCTCCGCAAACAGGAATTTCTTTATCTGTTCCCAACAAAGACTTGAACGAATTCACAATAATATAATCATCCGAATATTTATTGATATTTTCTTTTACCTCACGACCATATTTAAAATCATTTTTTATATTTTTGGATATAGCAATACATGAACTGAACGGTGTAAGATTTTCTCCATTTGTGCCGTATTCCGACAACTTTGAACCTACACCATCTTCGTAATGGTACAAACAAACCGATGTATTCGTTGTACCAAAATCTATACCATAATACGAACCGTTTTCCATTGTCATCAATTCTCCTTAAAATCTATGCCGTTCCTCTCAAGAACACGAAACATTTTTTTAATAATTGCCTGTAAAGATTCATAATTTTCTTCGCTTACATCCGAAAATTCGTATTCAAGCCAATCTTCATACAAAAACATGAGTGATTTTTTTAAATCCATACGGATTTTCTGAACCGCAAGAGATTCCTCTCTGTTGTTGATTGCATAAGCATCTTTAAGTTTTGCTTCAAGTTCTGATGTCCTTTCATCAAGAGCATTTTTTTCGGACGTGATACGGAATAAATTTTTGGATGTTTCCTGAATATCGAAATTAAGTTCTTTTATTTTTACTTCAAGTTCCCGAACTTTTAAATTCAAACGGCTGTTTTCGGATATAAGTCCGGCATTTTTGGTTGTTTCTGCTTGCAGAGAAGAAATAATTTTTCTGTTTTCGGAAGTAATATCTTCTTTTATACGGCTGTAGAGAGCATTTAATTTTTTCTCGAAAAACTCTTTTGATATATAATCCGTTTCAGCTTGAACATCATTTGTATTTGGTATTTCAGCAGTATTGACCGGTTCATCACTTTTTTCGGTGATATTTTCGGCAGGCTGTTCCGCTTTTTCTTTAAAGCCGTATTTTTCCGCCCACTCAATTATAAGATTTTCATATTTTGTCTTTGATAAATCAGGATAGAGCTTATTTGTAATCCTCCAAATATTATACAGCGATTTACCTGATGTTCCGTGATAGTCCAGAAGATATATTTTACCGTCGGTATTCATAACTAAATTTTGAAATTTCTTTTTATACTTATCTGAATTTACAGCAAAACGAGCTACGAAAACAACCATCTTCGGAAGTTGTGTTGATTGTAAGGCTTTTTCTCTGCAATTCTTTATAATTTCAGAAACTGTAAAAACGAATTTGGATACATAATACTGAGATTTGCTTACATCTCTGTCGGTAGATAAAAACGCTTTCAATAAATCATCTATTCTCTCAATGGAAACAGATGATTTTGCCGTCAATTTTTCAAAATATGATTGGGTTACCTCTGCCGAAAATCTTGCAAGCTGTTGTGCAATATCCGTGATGTCAATTCCATCTCTTAAACTCATCTGAACCAAAAGGTTAGTTGCTTCTTGCGTTTGGGTTTTGTTCAATGATGATTTTTGCTTTTTGTATTCCTCATAAATCGTATCAAGTCGTTCTTTTATAGAATTTATATCTCCCATGTCAAACCTCCTTAATCGTTATCATACTGTCATCTAAATCGCAGTATTTTTTTAATTTTTCAACAGTAATCTTTAAATCTAAATAATTTTCCACCTGTAACACCTGCAAATTATTTGACAATCTGATATACCCATCAATAGGTGCCGGCTGACGGTAAAATAATTGTTTTTGATTGAAATTCATGTCGCTTTTGAAAATATAAGCCATTGTAAAGGGTTTACGCATGATAGCGAATTCGCATATTTTTTTCCAAGCATCATTACAGTCATACACATCAACAGTATTTCCGTTAAGCTCAAGTATTATCTTTTCAATCTTACCATTTTTTTCATCTAACAGAGAAGAATCGATATTTGTTTCATTTTCTTGTAAACCCAAAGATTCGGTTTCTTCATCCGTTTCATCTTGGGGTGATTTTATTGTATCATCATATTCTATAATCATTCTGCTACTCTCAATAGAACATAATTCCATCAATTTTTTTATATATTTTATAATTTGAATTGTCGATAAATTTCCTTCTGCATAAAAGTTGGAACCTATATTTATTGGTGTACGCAGCTTGGCAAAAGATTTATCGTCAGCAAAATCGATACTTTTTCCATATAAAGATTTTCCTATCTGATTTTTCATCAAATTTGCATATCTATGATCATAACATATACACTTTAAAAATAATTCGTATAATTTTTTCCAACTATTAGCAGCATATACAGAACCATCAAATTTGAAAGAAATCGGTTTATAGTGCTTGTAATTTTGAGGAAAATCGAAATCTACGATTTTAAAATCGGACAATGTTTTGGAAACAGGTGCTTTAATGGGGCTTTGCTCATTTTTTGTCTTAAAACCGTCTATTTCAATATTGGCAAACTGTATGTACTTAGTTAATGCCGCATTAAAACCATTATGTCTTCGTTCATTTGCTTCGATATATTCACTTTGTTTAATAAGCAATTCTATAATTTCTTTTACATGATTCTTAGAAATATCACCAAGAAAGCATACTTTCGTACCAAATAACTTTTGTCCAAGTTTTTCTATACTGTGAATATTAGAAATATACTGTTTAGCTGTTATTTCAGCAACATTTCCGTATTCGGAAAGCCATTCGGAAAACATTTGCTCAGTAAGTTCTGTACTTAAATTTCCATTAGCTACATTCGTATTTTTCAAATCCATTTCAGTTGCAGAAACTTCACCTGATAAATCTCGCACACTGCTTTTGAGTACAAATGGCTCATATTTTTCTATCGCTTCACAATATGATTTGCAAAGTTGTTTCAGTTCATGAACTTTTTTTCTTTTTTCACGAACTTCCTTTTGTATTTTTAAGTATTCTTCATCGTCATCTATGTCAAACGATTCATCATATGTACTTTTTAACTTTTTCAATATTTTGTCAATATCTGCTTGAATACCTTGGATAGGAATAAGTAATGAATCTTTTGTAAAAGGTTGATATTTCGACAAATTTGGCTTTATACCGTTTTTTTCGATAATCTCCTTTGACAATATGTATAACTTATGAATAAGTCGTGCTGCATTTAAGGAAGATATAAGAGCATCTGTATCAACATTTTCTGCATAAATAAACTGCAAATATTCATTTTTTGCCGACCATTCACAATCCGCTATATTTTGAACGAAATCAGCTATATTATTTTCTATTTTCATTTTTATTTCATCCATATTTGTTATCCTTTCACGAAAATTGATATAATATTACAAATATCATACAATATATCCCACAGAAAAACAATCACTTTTAAATAATTTTTAACAAATTTTACATAATGGCATAAATTTCTAATGATTTTTTACAAGCGGTTATTCTGTATTCCTCAATTTCTTTAAAATATTTTTCAATCTTTTTTCTGCACCGTCAGTGGTCATTCCTATCAGCAGAGATGCCTCACGAATTGTTTTTCTTTCCGTTTCGCTCAAATCATCGCATGAAATCCCAAATACCATTTCAATCAATCGTCTGTCTTTAGGTTTTAAACTCTGCAATGCCAAAATCAATTTTTCCTTTTGCTCGTATTTGAAAACAATCTGTTCGGGAGATGAATAATCCGTATCACTATGCAATTTATTTATCAAATCTTCATTGGACGAATCATCAATATCAATATTATTTGTTTGAATAAATCCCTCTGAAGAACAAAGATAGTTTTTTACTGTTTTTTCGGAAACGGAAAGTTCTTTTGCTATTTGCCCGATACACTCTTGAAAATCCTTTTCTTTGGAATATCGAGAAAAAAGAAAAGCTGTCTTTCTCATCATTTCATAACGGTAATAACTGTCTACTGAAACATTTCCGCAACATTTTCCCACATATTCATGCCATTCTTTCCACACTTTGTATTTTATTATTTGCAGCAGTGGTATTTCAGAACAATAATTCTGAATTTCCGACCACAATACAGAAGAAAAAATCTGTTTCAAATCTTCTGCCCTGTCAGATGAAAGAGAATAATGCCGCAAAAAATTATTGATATATTTTTCAAGTGTCGGTTCNNAAATTCATTGAAATACTTTATATTTCCTGTTTCACGGTAACGAACAAAATATTCGTTAAAATCATCGAGCCTGCCCGGTTCATGATCAAGTGTATATATTCTCATTCCTTTAATTTTTTACAGCCTCCTCATATATTCTTGACAGTTCCATATCACTCATATACTGTGTTTTTGCGTACTCAAAATCATAGCTTGTTCTGTCAAAATAATCATCTATCAATTTTTTTGCCTTTGCCGATATGACTTCATCATATTTGCCGAGGCTTTTATTTTTTCTGATGGAATTCGCTCTTTTTTTCCACAACACATAATAAGGACTGTCCGATTTTTTCTGTTTCTTCATTTTTTCTTGTGTGATTTCAGGGTGCTTGGCAATATGCGAACACGGTACACCGTATTCGAGATTTACTTCACTGCAATAAAGCTGTTTGTAAGCACTCTGCATTAAAAAATATCTTCCGCATACTTTGCATTTCCATAAATAATGTCCTGCCGACAGTCCTTCAAACAAGTCTG
>DBXL01000158.1:20851-21781 GCA_002309275.1 Ruminococcaceae bacterium UBA1213
CTCTATGACAACAGGAACTGTTATCTGTCTTGAACTGATTGAAAAGCCTTTCATATCATTTTTCGATGGATTCGATTGTTCAAAAAAATACATCATCGTTTCATCACTGAAAAATTCAAAAGCTGTTTTGGCAAGCTCGGATTTCTGACGGGCATCTTTTTTCATGATTTTATCAACAAAGTTTTGTACAACAGTAGAAAAATTTGCCGTATCAACAGCAGCATACGAAAATGCAGAGATAATCATCTGAGCCATCTTCATCTTCTTTTCAATACTGACCATACGAAAAACTGTTTTATCATCAGGCTTTTCTATTTTTTGTTTGCTTATCTGTTCTTTCATAAAAATAAGTTCCTCATATTCATCAAGGCTTTTTTCTCCGAAACATTTTTCCAGTAATTTCAAAGTCCCGTCAAAGTCAAAACAATCAAAAATCCGATATTCTTTCATCATTTCAAGCATTTCTTTTGCCATTGTATATATCTCACGATACTCTTTACGGTCATACCCCAAATATTTCATTCTGAAATAACATTGTTTCATCATGCCGCCGTAAATCACAAGCCTGTCCATTTTTTCCTTTGAAATATTTGCGGCACAGCAGCTTATATAACCGATAGGGTATTCCTTGTTATCAATTATCATACTGCCGTTTTTGAAATCAACAGAAAAAAATTCTAAATCATGAATTCCTTCTTCATATTTTTCCATAAGTTCCATCACAACACATCCTTATATTCAAATAATATCACACATTTCACAAATTCACAATACAAACAGGAAACATTTTTCTGCCGTCACGCACTTTTTACTGTTTTAAAAATTTTTTTGACATTTACTTTATGGAAGTCAAAAGACATCTAAAAAATTAAAGGAGGGTTGTTTTTTATGGACAACAAAAAATTGGACATCATCGACGCTGAAACACTT
>DBXL01000158.1:21790-23449 GCA_002309275.1 Ruminococcaceae bacterium UBA1213
AGTTCTGCATTGAAAATATCTTGCCTCAGGGAATTGCCATGATAAGCGGTGCTCCGAAGATAGGCAAGTCATGGTTAATGCTTGACTGGTGTTTGAAAATCGCAAAGGGCGAGCCTGTCTGGAATTTCAAAACAAATCAAGGTGCAACGCTGTATCTGTGTCTTGAAGATAACTGGAACCGCATCCAAAACAGGCTTTTAAACATTGCCGATGAAGTACCGAATAATTTGTTCTTTGCAGTGTCGTCCTGTTCTCTGTCTGACGGACTTGCCGAACAGATTGAAAATTTTGTGCAGGAGCATAATGATACTGCTCTGATTGTAATCGATACTTTTCAAATGATTCGCAGTGCAGAAAGAGATACCAATTACGCAAACGATTATCAGGAAATCGTGCAGTTGAAATCCCTTGCTGACAAGCTGAAAATTACTGTTCTGCTTGTTCACCATCTGAGAAAGCAGAACGATTCCGATCCTCTCAACAAAATTTCAGGCACGACAGGTATCAGCGGTGCATTGGACACAACACTTATCCTTGAGAAGAAAGCGAGAAATCAAAATAAGGCTGTTCTCATTTGCACCGGCAGAGATATTGAACACAGGGAATTGGAATTGTGTTTTTCAAGAGAAAATCATACTTGGGAATTTATTTCGGACAGCGTGGAAGAATCTGTTGTTCTTCTACCGGAAGAAATGCGTCTGTTGATTGAATTTATGAAACAGAAAAAACTGTTCAGCGGTACAAATTCGGATTTTTCTTCCGAATTCAATTCCTACTGCAGCAAGAATATTGAAACCAATGTTCTTAAACGCTTGATGAACAAATACAGGTATGAACTTGAAAATCAGAATGTTTATTTTGAATCGAAAAGGTGCAACGGAAAAAGACTTCTCAGGATTTTTTACTGTGCCCGTTGTGAAAGTGCCGATAGTGCCGATAAGGACGATAAATTTATGGGTGCTAAAAATATCGTCAACATCGTCCCTATCGTCCCTGTTGCCGCCCGTAAGCCACCGTAAATCGATTTGTCGGCACTTTTGGGAGAAATTAGGGTAAGTACCCGATACAGATTTGAATGCCGTTTTTGGGGCGGTTTTGGGGCAGTGTGAGCGATAGCACCAAAGCAGAATTTAAGAAAAGTTTTGGGAACGGCAGAAATCACCGACTTCAGTCGGTGGCAAGCATCGCATTCGGCTGGTCGTTGCCGCCGATGCATTTTTACGGGCGGAAGCCCGAACCCACTTTTTGCGAGGTGACACCACATGAAAAACAGAAAATTGAGTATCAGAATATCCGATGAAGATTTGCAGAAAATCCACTGCAAAGCTGAAAAGTCCAAACTGTCCGTAACGGACTATGTTACAAAATGCTGTCTTGGAAAACAGATTTTTGTGATAAACGGGCTTGACGAGGTAATCCGTCAGCAAAAGGCTCTCGGAAATAATCTTAATCAGCTTGCAACGCTCTGCAACATGGGCAAAGTAAAGTTTGTCAATCTTGAAAGAATGACGGAAGAATACGTAAAAATAAATGAGCAGCTGACGGAACTGCTTGACCGAAAGAGGTGGAAATCATAGCGACAGTAAAATTTATTGCAAGTAAAAAAATGCAGACAAGAAACGGTCTGTCTGCACTTCTGAAATACTGTATGCAAGATAA
>DBXL01000158.1:23515-27789 GCA_002309275.1 Ruminococcaceae bacterium UBA1213
GCGTTCAATGAAATGATGAATACCAAAATCCGGTACGAAAAAGTCAATGGAAGAATGTTCTATCATCTGATACAATCGTTTCACCCCGATGAAAATATCACACCCGAAAAGGCACATCAGATAGCGGTTCGGTTTGCTTCCGAGCAATTCAAAGGCTATGAAACGGTTGTTTCCACTCATGTTGACCAAGAGCATATACACTCACATTTTGTGATGAATTCAGTAAATTTTGAAACAGGCTATAAATACCATGCCGATAAAAACGAGCTTCAGCGACTGCGTAACGAATCCGATAAACTGTGTCTGGAATACGGATTGTCCGTCATTAAACCCAAAGACAAAAAAATAAAGCCTATGTCTGCAAGGGAATACCGTTCAGCCGATAAAGGACAAAGCTGGAAATTGGCTCTTGCTATGGCAATAGATGATGCTATGTGTTATGCGGTCAGCAGAGAGCATTTTATTGAACTGATGGAGAACGAGGGCTATGAAGTCAAATGGACAGACAGCCGAAAAAACATCACTTACACCGCACCAAACGGAATGAAATGCAGGGACAGCCGACTGCATGAAGAAAAATATTTGAAAGAGATGATGGAAAATGAATTCGGAATACGGCAGAAAATCATTGGAAGAACTGAAAGCACAGGCAAGGAAAGGACTGAAAGATTCAGCAGAAGTGCAAACTTGCGTGACAGTAACGGAGAAGAATTGGACAGCGTTGCTCTCCACACAGACGGCACAGATAGAACTGATGAAAACGCTTTTGGATACGGCAGATACTCTGACGACCAAACAGGAACTGATAGATTATATGAATCAGCAGATGGATTATCTGACAAAGAATTACTGTCAGGCAGAAGAAACACTGAAAAAATTTCAGAACACACTGACAAAACAGGCAGAGATGATACAGACTCAGACATCGGAATCGGTGAAAGAATGGAAGTTACAGGCTGGGAAAATGAACGAAGAATTTTCAAGACAGCTCTCTTCGGAGAAACAAACCCTGAACAAGCATTATTTAAAGCTGACACTTCTTTCACTTATGTCGACACTGATATTGGTGATTTGGGAACTGGTACGCTGTATCTTGCTGCCGAACTGACGGAAATAGTTGATGAAGAACAGCCCGTTGAGGACTGCACCGCACAGCCGTTTCACAGAGAAAGAAAAAATACTCAGAACGGCAGTATGGGTGGAATATAAATTTTAATCGTGAAAGGATTGACGAAAAAATATGATTTGGTTTGAGATTACAAGCAAAAGAATATTGATATTAAGGATGTATCGCCTTGCATTCTATGGCGAGGATTGGAGGTATATGGGCAGAAAATCTGAAATGCCCGTCATCGAATCGGTTGAATTTAATTACATTGGTACAGACGAACAGTTCAAAACTTTCATAAAAAATACTGTCAGGGATTATTTGGTTGAAAATAAACTTATTCCCGACACTTTCGATGACGGAAAAATAAATATAAAAAATTCGGCTTAAACGCTGGATATTTAAAAATAATTGTGATATGTTGTGGTTGCACCGAGATGGTGTGACCACAGCATTACGATAAAGACTGAAAGGAGAATTGATATGAGAGTGTGGCTATATTACCGCCTTTCACGAGATGAAGATGCAGAAATGAACTCTCTGACAAATCAAAGAAATATCCTTGTTGAATATGCCAACGCAAATAATTATCAGATTGTCGGAGAATCCTTTGATGACAATGTCAGCGGAATGCACTTCAACCGTGAGGGTATCAGCAAAATATACGAACAGGTGGAACAGAAGAATATTGATGCAGTCATAGTAAAAGACCTTTCCCGACTCGGCAGACACAGAACTCAAACTGCTATGTTTATAGACTATCTCCGTGAAAATGAAGTAAGAGTGCTTTCTGTAACGGAAAATATCGACTCTGCCAACGAGGAAGATGACCTGATAATCGGATTCAAAGGTATCATGAATGATATGTATGCAAAAGATATTGCTAAAAAAGTTCGTGCAGGATACAAGCAGAAACAAAAGGAGGGCATTGTCATTATCCCTCCGCTCGGATACTTCAAGGATAAAAATACCGATGAAATCGTGGTAGTGGAAGAAGAAGCGGAGATTGTCCGCAGAATTTATGATTTGTTTCTGTCGGGTTACGGTCTGAAAGCCATTGCAAAAATACTGAATAACGAGGGTATAAAATCCCCACTTTACTATCAGAACAAACGGTTCAAAAAACAAACACCAAGTACTCATCCCGAAATAACAGGCAGATATCTGTGGGTAAATACGACAGTAAAAAGAATTCTGCAAAATGAATTTTATATAGGTACGGTTACCTGCCATAAAAGCTATACAAGCAAAATTTATCATATCCGAAAAATGCTTCCCCAAGAAGAACACTTTGTACACGAGAACTTCGCACCTGCAATCATTCCTAAAGAAAAATGGGAACAGGTGCAGTTTTTATTAAAATCCAGAACAGAGAATACTGTCAGAGCAAGTTCAAATAATCCTTGTCACAGATATACAGGACTGCTGAAATGTGCCGATTGTGGCTGTAATTTCGTATGCAAAATACGCAGATGGAAAACCAAACCCGACAGATACGAATATAACTGCAACGGCTATCACCGATACGGTGCCGAACACTGTACCGCCCACAGAATCAATGAAGATGATTTGGATAAGCTGATTTACAGTGAACTGCTTGCCGTGAAAGAACAGGCTATGTTAAGCTATCAGTCCATTGAATCCGATGTAAAGAGATGGCTGAATCAAAAAAGCACTGTCAAGGACAGAATCAAACAGCTTAATGAAACGCTTGCCCAACTCAAAAACGACCAGAAAGAAATACTGCTTGAACGTATCCGTGACCGTGAAAGAGCCGACATTTACACCGAAATGCTTACAAAATGCGAAGAAGATATAAAACGCATAGAAACGGAAATACAGTCTGTGCAAAATCACAATGCCGCCATACAGAAACGAAAATTGGAAATCAAAGAAACGGTCGGCATAATCGAACAAATAATTCAAGAGGGTGCCATAAGCGATGCCAACCTCCGCTTGCTTGTAGACAGTATCCAAATAAGCGAAAAAGATAAAAAACTCCACATCAAAATCAACCTTAATGCAAGATTTCAAAAACACACAAACCTCTATGATGAAAACGGCAATGTAAAGGAAAATATATTTGAGTAAAACAGAAAGGCATACACCGGTACGAGATGTATGCCTTGTTTTGTCAACCAAAATTTGAACTGTAAAAAAGCAACGACCGCAAGGAGCGAATATAAAAATCGTCCCGTGCGGTCACGCACTGCGGGTAACAGGATTTGAACCTGCACACATAAGTAGCAGCACCTAAAACTGCCGCGTCTGCCAATTCCGCCATACCCGCATATTTTGTTTGCCGCGCGCGCGTCTGTCCACAAGCGGCAAAGCTGCTTATAACAAGAAACTGCGTTTCTTGCTTCGCCACTGCGTGGCTGGTTCCGCCATACCCGCGAACGTATATATTATATACAAACGCGGCGGGTTTGTCAAGTGTTTCCGCCGCTTTTTTTCCGCGCGGGGCAAAGTTTTTCATATTGGACCGCCGACGGGGTGATTTTCCGCGTTTTGCACCGCTCCCCGGGCCCGCAAGAGCCCGGGGTTTCATATCTGCGCGGCGCGTCTACGCGTTTTCCTCGTCACGCCGCTCGCCGATCGGCACGTAGTGCTTGGCGGGGGCGATGCACTTGTAAGCGGGGCGGATGATGCGCTTTGCGGTGCAGAATTCCTCGATGCGGTGCGCGCACCAGCCCGACACGCGGGCAATGGCAAACAGGGGGCTGTACATACACACGGGGATGCGGAGCATCCGATAAATGAGGCCCGAGTAAAGGTCGACGTTGGCGCACATCGCGCGGGTGTTGCCCTTGAGTTGGCGGAACACGCCCGGCGTCAGGCGCTCGATCGATTCGAGCAGGTCAAAGTCCTCGCCGTACCCCTTTTGATCGGCCAGGTCGCGCGCATAGCGTTTGAGCATCACGGCACGGGGGTCGGAAAGGGTGTAGATCGCGTGCCCCATGCCGTAGATCAGGCCTTTTTGGTCAAATGCTTCTTTGTGGAGAGGCTTTAGCAGATATGCCCTTACTTCGTCTTCGTCTTTTAAGTCGGAGACGTTTTTTTTCATATCCGCAAACATCTGAACGACCTTGATGTTGGCGCCGCCGTGCCTTGGTCCCTTTAAGGATCCGATGGCTGCTGCGATAACCGAGTAAGTGTCGGTCAT
>DBXL01000130.1:0-7272 GCA_002309275.1 Ruminococcaceae bacterium UBA1213
CAACAGCCGCAAATGCCTTGGGGATACAATCCTTGGATGCAGATGCCTCCGCAGGGAGCCGATCCCTCTCAACAGCCGCAAATGCCTTGGGGATATAATCCTTGGATGCAGCAAATGCCCAACACCCCTCCCGTTCAGCCACAGCAGCCTGAACCTAAACCCGCTGCACAGCCTGAACAACAGCCGGTTGCACAGCCCGAACCCAAACCTGTTGAGCAGCCTGAACAAAAACCTGTTGAGCAGCCTGAACCCAAGCCTGCTGAACCAATCGAAACTCCCCCTCCGGTTCAGCCCGAACCCGAAAAAATAGAAACACCTGTGGAAGCAGTTCAGCCTGTCAAAGCTGCTGTTGATACAAGTGATGAAAGTGAAGAAGAACAAAAACAGGAAACTTTTGAAAATCTCAAAGTATTTACTGCAGCAGACGTACCTAATTCAAAACAGGTCACTGTTCCCGGCAATTATCAAGCTATTGATGATGCGGCTTTTTCAGGACGCTCTGTGGAAGCCATTGCACTGCCTGAAGGACTTCTCAAAATCGGTGAAAGGGCTTTTGAAAACTGCGATAAACTTTTGACTGTCAATATTCCCTCCACTGTAAAAGAAATAGGCAGAGGTGCTTTCTCCGGCTGTAAGATGCTCAAGAAAGTTGAACTCAACAACAATATTGTCCGTATCAGACAGAGTACCTTCAGCAACTGCGAATCACTTTCCAATATCGTGATACCGAAATCTGTACAGAGCTTTGGAAAACATGCTTTCCTTAACTGCGAATCTATTACTGAAATAGATATTCCTGATGGCGTTGATGAACTTCCCGAGAACCTTTTCAGCGGCTGTCGTTCACTCGTCAGAGTAAGCGTTCCCGAAAGCGTTTCCGAGATAAGAAAAAATGTTTTCAGTTGGTGTGAGGCTCTCACAACTGTCAATATCCCCGAAGCTGTCAGAGAAATAGATGACGGTGCTTTCACGGGATGTGCTTCACTCAAAACTGTGAATATACCTACTAAGCTCAAATCTATCGGTTACGGCTCTTTCAGCAAGTGCGGTAATCTCCGATCGCTTGTTCTTCCCGATACCCTTTCCAATATCAGTCCGAATGCTTTCAACGGCTCAAACAGAACTCTTGTTGTAAGATGTTCACCTGATAATAAGTATGTCAAGCACTATTGCAGAATGAACCGTGTAAAGTGCAAGGATATTGAAACCGAAGAGTGAATTATATCAGAAAATTCATAAAACAAAAGCGGCAGGGAATTTTTTCCTGTCGCTTTGATAATTACAATGAAAGGAGACTCAATTTTTATGCGATACTTCAGCGATGAACAAATAAACGAAATGAAAGAACGTGTCAGAAACGACTTTTCTCCCAAATCCAGAGCAGTCTATATGATGTATGTCAACAGGATAGAGGAGCTTAACAAACAGTATGATGAAGGCAAGGTTACAAGCTCCGAACTCCTTCAGGCTATTTCTGAACTTCAGCGTTTTTCTGACGGCTACGTTCCCCACAATAATGTAGTGGATAAAAATGATGAAGATGCAGATGCTTATGAATATGAAAACTACGATTTCTCCGTTAAAAATCACTTATAATATCTTTTATTACTTCACCTGCAATAATAAGCCCTGCCACTGACGGCACAAAGGATATGCTTGCCGGTACGGGCTTATTGGTGACTTCATCAAACTGCTTTGTTTTGGCAGGCTCCTCTTTGGAATATACTACTTTCAATTTTTCTATTCCTCGCTTTTTCAGTTCTCTCCTCATCACTCTGGCAAGGGGACAGACAGATGTTTTATATATATCATTCACTTCAAAAAGCGTAGGCTCTCGTTTATTTCCCGTACCCATTGACGATATGATTCGGGTACGGGTTTTTTCTGCCTGAACTGCAAGCTCTATTTTTCCTGTCACATTATCTATTGCATCAACTACATAGTCATATTCCGAAAAATCAAACTGTGCTGCCGTTTCGGGCGTGTAAAATATATTATACACATTTACTTTTATATCGGGATTGATGTCTTTGGCACGTTCTGCCGCAACCTCCGCTTTGTATTTGCCTATTGTAGATGTGAGGGCTATTATCTGCCTGTTGATGTTCGACTCACTCACAACATCTTTGTCTATCAGGTCAAGCGTTCCTATACCGCCTCTTACAAGTGCCTCTGCAACATATCCCCCTACACCGCCTATGCCGAATACTGCCACACGTGCTTTTTTTAATTTATCAAACTTTTCCCCACCTATGAGGGATATCGTTCTTGAAAACCTTTCTTCCATTGACATATACATCTCCTTTTTATGTAAATTATACATGATTTGCCCTGAATATTGCAATATTTTTTTTCTGTTATTTTGATGACAAACCCAAAATTATGTAGTATAATGAATTTCAGCAAAACATAGGGAGATGATAAAAATGATAGACTTAAATGAAATTGAAATCAACGAAGAAGACATTAAAGAATTGACTAAAGAAATGAGTATTGCATCAGGCTTTGAACTGGGGGCAATCAATACTGTAATGCCGGATACCATGAAATACAGCAAAATCAAATATTCTGAATTCATGCTTTCAGAAACACTTACATCAACTGATGAGCTTTCCAAAAAGTTGGATAAATGCCGATTCCCCGATATGCCTGCTCAGCACTCCCGCAAAAAATACACACACTGAAAACAGAAAACTGCACAGCTGTTTATTTTTAAAACAGCTGTGCAGTTTTCTTATTTTATGCAAATGCCTCTCCATTCACAATTACGGCACACTTCTCCAAGTTGATGACAGTTAATGATTTTCTCAAATGCAAGTCTTTTCAATTCACTCCACTGCATTCTGTCACCAAATGAAAGACCATATCTTTGAATACACCTTTTGTCTATATCCGAAACTTTTTTCTGACTCGTACATATGCCTTTGACATTATTCGGACACTTTTCACAAATAACATCACATTCATTTGTCAGGCTCACAACAGGATTATTATTATTCAGAAATTCTGTTATACAAGCCATTGAAGTGACAAATTCCTTACTATACCCCTTTCCAGCAAAAAACTGTATGCAAAGGCTGTGATGAGAACGTAACTCAAAATTTGACAATTTTATCAAGGCGATTCACCAATACAGCCGCTGCTCCGATTTTAGCAGCGTCAAACAGAAGATACGGCACTACACACGTTCCGAGTGCGGAAACAAATCCAATAGGCTCTACTTTCTGCGTGTAAACGACCATGAACCACACCGTTCCAAACAAATAGCATACTGCAAGTCCGAGCGTCATGGAAACTATCAGTACCCATAATTTTCTTCCAAGCTTTTCACACATAAAACCGACTATCAGGGCTGTAAACAAAAATCCGATAATATACCCGCCTGTCATTCCGAAAAGCACTCTCAATCCGCCTGAGAACTCTGCAAATACAGGTACTCCGACTATGCCCAAAAGGATATAGACAGCCAGACATAATCCGCCTCTTTTCCAGCCAAGAAGTCCTCCTGCAATAAATATTGCAAGCGTCTGCAAGGTAAAGGGCACGGGCGTAGGCACGCATATCTGTGCACATACCGCTATCAGTGCAGTAAACATTGACACATACACGAGGTCTTTCAGTGAACGGTCTGTACGCTTTCTTGTTTTTTCCATATTCATTTTTATCAATCCTTTTTCCGAAAATATTCCTCTGTCTTTCGGGAAAGGCAGGCAAAGCTCAAACTTTTTTTCATGTTCGGGGCGAGCGGTACCCTTCACATCCTGTCTTCCCTGAAAGGCAGAGGAAAAATTTTCTATAAATTCCATACTTATTATATTACATATTCCGTGAATTGTCAACCTATTTTTTAAAAAATAGGTTGACAATTATTTTTTAAAACGGCGGAACAGATATTTCACTGTTCCGCAATTGTTTTATTTTGCAATAAAGCCTATTTTTTTCATGGCCTTGTCAAGTGTACGCTGTGATATTTTCAGTGCAATTTCCGCACTTTTTCTGTACTGCTCAACAAGATAATCCTTATTATTGATATATTCTTCAAAACGTGCCTGTATGGGCTTCACTTCTTCAATTACAGCTTCTGCAACGGCTGTCTTGAAATCTCCATAGCCCTTGCCCTCAAATTCTATGGCTATTTCATCGGCAGTCTTGCCTGTTACGGCACTCATGATACCTATTAAATTATTGATACCGTCTTTACCTTCACCGACTTTTACAACGGCTTCGGAATCCGTTACGGCTCTCTTGAATTTCTTCATGATAGTATCGGGCTTATCAAGCACTGCCACCCATGCATTGACATTTTCATCTGACTTTGACATCTTTTTAGACGGATCCTGCAATGACATTACCCTTGCACCCACTGTTGAAATATACGGTTCGGGCACTGTAAATGTATTGCCATAAATGCCGTTGAAACGCTCTGCAATATTTCTTGAAAGTTCAAGGTGCTGTTTCTGGTCTGCACCAACAGGCACCATGTCTGACTTATATAAAAGAATGTCTGCCGCCATCAGTGACGGATAGGCAAACAAGCCTGCATTGACATTATCGGCGTGTTTTGCGGATTTATCCTTGAATTGTGTCATTCTTGACAATTCACCGAACTGTGTATAGCAGTTCAGCACCCATGCCAGTTCTGCATGAGTATGCACATGACTCTGTATGAAAAACAGGCTTTTTTCTGTATCAATACCGCAAGCCAAAAGGAGTGCATAAGCATTCAGAATATTTTCTCTGAATTTTTTCGGCTCCTGCCTTACGGTGATAGCGTGCAGGTCTGCAACCGCAAATATACAGTTATAATCGTCCTGCAGTTTTACCCAGTTTCTCAATGCTCCCAGATAGTTTCCAAGTGTAATGGTTCCGCTGGGCTGTATGGCACTGAATATGACTTTTTTCTTTTCGGGGGTATCCATTTTATAAAATCTCCTTTGCGAGTTCTCCAAGTATTTTTATGCCTTTTTCAAGCTGTTCATCTGTGGGAGTGGAGAAGTTGATTCTGAATGAACTGCACTGCTCTTTCTCGTCAGTCAGAAAAGCATTTCCCGGTACGACACAGACTTTCCTCAATACAGCCTGCTTACAGAAATCTGCCATATCCACGCCCTCCGGCAGTTTACACCAGATAAACAAACCGCCGTCTATTCTCTGATATGTGATTTTATTCGGAACAATATATTTATCCAGCAAATCCATGCAGAAATCAGCTTTCTTTCTGTAAATCTCACGGAGTTTTGCAAGATGTCCTTCAAAGTCGTATTCCGTCATGAATTTATAGGCAACAAGCTGTGCCCATGCATTTGTATGCACGTCTTCGCCCTGCTTGCAGACTACCATTTTCTGCACGATTGCTTTTGGAGCAATGACATATCCAAGACGCATTCCGGGTGAAAGTATCTTTGAAAAAGAGCCTGCATAAGCTACAATTCCATCTTCATCAAACGATTTGATTGACGGGATATGCTCTCCCCTGATACGCAAATCCCCATAGGGATTATCTTCCAAAATCATGACATTATATTTTTTTGCCAATTCATAAATTTTCTTTCTCTTTTCAAGGCTTGTTGTCACGCCTGAAGGATTCTGGAAATTGGCTATGATATATATAAAACGCACATTTTTTTCTGTCTGGAGAGCCTTTTCAAGAGCCTCTATATTCATGCCGTCACTTTCAAGCGGTATTCCGCAAAGACGGGCATTATAGGAACGGAATGAGTTAAGAGAGCCTATAAAGCTCGGTGCTTCACATATAACGGTATCTCCCTCATTTACCATAGATTTTGTTATCAGGTCCATTACCTGCTGTGCTCCTGACGTGATTATCAAATCATCAAAATCTCTGCCGATATTATGGGTATTTTTCATATAGTCGCCTACGGCTTTTCTGAGAGGCGCATAACCCTCTGTTACACTGTACTGCAATGCGGCTATGGGATTTTCTTCAAATATCTTTGCCGAAATTTCTCTGATTGCGTCAACAGGGAATGCTTCGGGAGCGGGATTTCCTGCCGAAAGCGATACAACAGACGGATCTGCCGCATACTTGAATATTTCTCTTATTGCTGACGGTTTGAGTGTCTGCACTCTGTCGGAAATGATATATTCCATTTTTGTACATCTTCTTTCTTTTTATTTGATAGGATAATTCTATCATATATCACAAAATCTTGCAATACAGCAAAAAAAATTTTTTGGTTCTATACCTCCAAAGGTATAATTTTTCTTTTTTTTGTTCCATAGGTGAAAGGGGGTGATACTTTTGTCAAACAGCTTTAAAGCAGTCTTTTCTGCATTTCTGACGGTACTCGTATATTATCTGAATATACTTGCTGTACCCGTAGGAGTGCTTTTATGCGTGATGACGGCAGACTATATAACAGGTATGCTTTCCGCATGGGTGAATGCAGAGCTTTCCAGCAAAAAAGGGCTTTTCGGCATTATCAAAAAATTATGCTATCTTTTTGCAATAGCTGCCGCTATGGGCATAGACTGGCTTATTTATTCGGGTATGGTACAGATAGGCATTACTTTTGATTATACGATATTTTTCGGCGTGCTTGTGACGATATGGCTGATTATCAATGAGATAATCTCTATACTTGAAAACCTTACAAAGATAGGTGTACCCATGCCGAAATTTTTAATATCCGTCATACAAAAGCTTAAATATACAACAGAAAATCAATTTGAAAGTGAGGAGAAATAATTGACTGACAAAGAAAAATTTTTGGACACGGCAAAAAACTATATTCACAAAAACGGTGATTATGTATGCAATACAAAGCTTCATTTGAATATGATAGTTGACTGGTGTGCATTTGCGGTATGTTCGATAATGAATGACTGTGGATTTATCGACTTTTACATACATGAAATAACGGGCGGTGCAGGCACCGTTCCCAGATACTCTGACGGCAGGTACGGCACTTGGTTCAAAAAAGGTGAAATGCCTGCACAGTCGGGTGACCTGTTCTTTTTGAGGTATGCCAACTATCCGAACAATGATAAGTATTTCTGCGACCACATAGGGATAGTTGAAAATAGCAACGGCGATACCCTTACCACTCTTGAAGGCAATGTTGACGGCATTTACGGCAATTGGGCAAAAACCTCTTTATTCAAAAGAAAAACCCGCTTTTTAAGTGACAAAAATATGTATGCCTTTTACCGTCCTTTCTGGAAAACAGAAAAGTCAACTGCCACTTCGTCAAAAAATAAAACAGAAATCTATCAGCTCAATTCATCAAAGGAAGTTACCTATACAGTCAA
>DBXL01000130.1:7331-10549 GCA_002309275.1 Ruminococcaceae bacterium UBA1213
GGTGAAGTGCCGTATAGCAAAATCTTGAAAGTCACACGCTACACGTCAGGCGGAAAATACAAATGGGGACTTGTCACATACAACGGTGTCACGGGCTGGATTGCACTCGACTATACAAGCGTCATTGGAAAAACGGTTGATGAGCTTGCTCTCGAAGTCATAAAAGGTTTATGGGGCAACGGCTGTAAAAGAAAAAATGCTCTGGAAAAAGCAGGCTATGATTATTGCGAAATACAAAAACGTGTCAATCAGATGATGCAATAATTTTCTTGGGAGAACTTTTTTTAAAAAAGTTCTTCCCCTGTTTTTTCTGCTAAACACCATGATAGAATGCGTTTATAACCGGTTAAATAAAATCTTGCATAAATAAATCAAAAATGCTATAATGTTTTTATTGATTTTTTAAAAGAGAAAGGAATGGAAAGAATGATTAAGTTAAAATCAGTATTGCTTGCGGTTCTGACAACGGCATTGATTCTGCCAAGCGTGCCATATGCGGCAGCGGAAACGGATGTGCCCGAAGAACCGCCTGCAGAAGTTCAGGAGGAAGAAAACAAGGATATAGTTTCTTTCAAGGCTTTCAGAGACGGACAAGAAATTGATGTTTACTCCTATGAAACAGAACAGGGAAATGTCATTTTCATTGAAAACGGCACGACGCTGAAATTTGAGAAAGACAATGACCGCACCCAAAAATTTGAATACAAGTTCTTCTACAAGGATTCGGAATATGAACAGATATTTTTTCCTGAAATACAAACCGATGAATTTGTATTCAAGGCTGTCAAAAAAGGTGAATTTTTTATCAAGGTATCACGGTATGATAAAGAAAAAGATGTGACGGAAGAAAAAATATTCGGCGTTGTCGTCACTGACGGGGAAACGTCTTATTCCGACACCGTACTCAATATAAATGAGCCTGTACGCCTCAACTGCGGTATGTCAAAAACGCTTGCCCTCTCCTCCGGCACAATCAAGTTTATAGGCTCTGACAGCAGTTTTCTCCAGATTCAGAAAATAAGCGGAAATATTATCAGTATCGGTGCAAAGTCTGCCGGAACGGCACATATATGCATTATCTCCAATGACGGTACCGCCAGAATAGCAACGGTCAATGTGCGTGACTGTATTATGAGGACGCACACCAATGATATTGTAAAGCTCAACAACCCTAAATTTACACCTTATTCCATATCTGACGGCACTTTTCTCCAGAGAAAATTCAGTACACAGACCGGACAGCAGATTATATTTTCACCCGTAGCCAATATGCCGTCTTATACATATGAGTATTTCTATCAGGACGAGTACGGGCAGGATATTTGCATACAGCCCCAGAGCCGTAACGGCAATTTCAAATTCACTCCCATCGAACCAAGAAAATATGTCATTTCCGTTGTTGTCAGGGACAAAACAAAAAACTTTATCAAAAAAGAGATATTCACCATCACCGCAACAGGAAAAGCTGTTGATACCGCTAAAATGATAGATACCGTGGAACAGACCAAAACAAAAACCATCGTTTTTCCCGAAATGGTAACGAGTATATGGAAAAGCAATACCAATGCATTTTTTGCGGTATCCAGAAAAAATGTCACTTACAGGGGACTCAATGAAGGTACTACTGAATTTATCATTCTGACGGAAAGCGGGCGTATTTATGAAAACTATATCAAAATATCGCCTAAAATGTCAGAGCCGTTTACACTGAAAACCAACTCCGTTCTGCTCAACGTGCAGAATACTCATAAAATAGCCTTTGCTCAGAAAGGTGACGACACACAGTTCAAATATCAAAGTGTTGATCCGTCTGTCGCATCGGTGAGTAAAGACGGTGTCATCACTGCACTTAAAGCCGGCACAACGGAAATAGTCATTTCCAATAAAATCAATGCAGACAAAATAAAAGTTACCGTGAACACGACCTCTATCAAGCTGAATACAAGCAGTCTTGAACTTTATACCAATAATAAAGCCGTACTCAAGCCCATACTTGATAAAGGAAGTAATACAAGCGTTTCTTTTTCGTCATCCAATACAAGTGTTGCGACTGTCGAGCAGAACGGAACGGTAACGGCTCATAAAGGCGGTACTGCCGTCATCACTGCAAAAACGGCAAACGGAAAAACCGCTTCCTGCACAGTCACCGTTATGGAAATACCGAATGATGTCAATATCAGCTTCAAGTCAGTGTGTCCGACAGTCCATGTAGGCGAAACGGTTTCTGTGGGGCTGAATCTGTCCGACTCACGCTATGACAAATATGTTTCCGTGAGTGTATCGGATAAAACAAAAGCTTCGGTTTCCTACAGCAACGGAAAATGCACCATAAAGGGACTCGGAACAGGAAAAGTCATTCTAACGGCATCGCTTCCCAACGGAAGGCAGATTTCCACTTTCTTCTATTCCGTTGGAAATTACAGCGATTTCAGAACAAACTATGCTGTAGAAAAGGGGATAGATATATCCTGCTTCAATGCCAATGTCAATTATAAAAAGCTCAAAGAAGAAGGCTATACATTTGTGATAATCCGCTCCGGATTCGGAAAAGAGCTTTATCAGAAAGACGAACTCTTTGAAAAGCATATACAGGGTGCTAAAAATGCAGGTCTTGGAATAGGTATCTATCATTTCTGCTATGCAGGAAACGTTGCAGAGGCAAAGCGTGAAGCTCAGGTATGCAATCAGATAATAGCAAAGTACCGTTCAGACATCAAATACGGCGTATTCTACGACTATGAAGAAGACTCCATACGCTATGCAACCAAAAGAGGTTTTGCAGTCAACAAAAGCACTGTTACCAATATACTTGTTGCATTCTGTGAGGAAATAGAGCGCTGTGGATTTGTGGCAGGAGTGTATGGCAATACCAATGAAGGACGGCTCTATATGGACATGAACAAAATCGGAAAATATATGTTCTGGTACGCTGCTCCCGGTGCCACTACCTTTGCATTTGATTTTGACATATGGCAGTACAGCTTCTGGCTGAGGTCACCTGCCTTCAGCGGTGAGGCTGACGGCGATAAAATATATTCCACTGTTTTCCAGAAACTGAAATAACTCAAAAAAGACGTGAGTTTTACAGCAGCTCAAACTGAGAACTGCTCGAACTCACGTCTTTTATATGACTGTCGGGAACAAAAAAACAAGACCCGGAGCTTATCGCCCCGAGCCTCATATTGTAAGTCAATCTGTTTTCAATTTACTCAAATCAG
>DBXL01000130.1:10641-15076 GCA_002309275.1 Ruminococcaceae bacterium UBA1213
CAGCAGCTGATGTAATCTTAGTTGAAGCGAATGTAGTTGTATCGCTTGTATCAACATAAACGATTGTGCCGTCTTTTACGCTGAATGCATAGTCATCAACGCTCTCGCCAGCGAATGTTGTTGCGAAACCTGAATAGTCGATAGCGTTCTGAACTGTCAAATCGTTAGCCTTTGATCTCTTTGTAACTGTAGAATCGCTTGCTGCAGGAAGGAGAGAAGATTTAGCTGTAGCGATACCGCCGAGTTCGTTATCAGGAGAATTCTTTGTGATAGAACCAGCTGTTACACCTGCATAGAGCTTCTTAGCAGCACCGTCAAGGTTAGAAGCGTTTGATTTCTTTGCAGATTTCTGTGCGTTGTCGATGATACCTACAACTGCGGGGATTGCGATAGCAGCGAGGATTGCAAGGATTGCGATAACAACAACGAGTTCAACGAGTGTGAAGCCTTTTTTGCTCTGCTTAGCGAGCAGTTTCTGTTGGAGAGTCATAATAAACTACCTCTTTCTTAATAAAAATTTTTTTTGAACAAAGCATTCTGAAGGGTGGAACACCGTGTTCATTTGTTGAGTATATATTAACTCTTTATTAACAAAATGTCAATAGTTTTTTTTAATTTTTTTAAATTTATTTCATAAAAAAGAAAACATATTTTTTGTGCATTATGACATAGCTTTGCCTGTAAAAGACCATTTTTCACCCATTTTTGTTTAATTTACATTACACATATGCATTTTTTTTGTGGAAAATATTTATTAATAAATTGTGAATAACATTATTTTTTATTCATAGTTTGTTCAAAAACTTTAAATTTTCTTTAAAAACAATCCCTTTTCTTTTGCAAAAAAACAAGACACTTCCTCATCAATTTGCATTTTTCACCCGTAACGGCTCAGAAACTGTCCTTATCATAGAGATAGCGATAGAGGTTTGCATAATCAGAGCGGTTATCGGCTATGAACTGTATGGCATCACGGGGATGCTGATTCATTCTGCCCGTGAGAAGATACGGTATATCATATCCCCAGACAATTCCTTCTCTTTTCATTTTATCTATCTGATTTTCAATGAATTGCAGAAGGGGAGTGATATGGTATTTGGGGTTTTTAAGGAATCCCAGAAGAAGCTCTGTTGCACAGTTGCCTGCACCCCTGCCCATTCCACTGACCGTCGAGTCAAGGTAGCTTACACCCATTGTCAGAGTTTCTATTGTATTCGCAAATGCCAGCTGCTGATTATTATGTGCATGGATACCTATTTTTTTACTGTACTTGTCGGCATATTCAAGATACTTTTCCGCCAGTCTTCTCATCTGTTCGGGATAGAGAGAGCCATAGCTGTCAACAAGATATATCGTATCCGCACAGCTCCTGCCGATGATTTCAAGAGCATCATTCAGGTCACTGTCATTTGCCTTGGATATTGCCATAATATTCACTGTTGTTTCATAGCCCTTTTTATTGCAGTATTCCACCATTTCAAGTGCCGTAGGTATCGTATGGATATAGGTAGCCACTCTTATCATGTCAACAGGACTGTCTGCCTTATCCGTGATGTCACGCTTGAAATTCGTTCTGCCCACATCTGCCATTACCGATATTTTGAGATTCGTGTCATTGTCACCCACGATTTCCCTTATATCATCGTCACTGCAGAATTTCCACTTTCCGAATTTCTCCCTGTCAAATATCTCACTGTCTGCTTTATAGCCGAATTCCATGTAGTCAATGCCTGCTTTGATATTTGTTTCATACAGTTCCTTCACAAACTCATCACTGAAGAAAAAATTGTTGACAAGTCCTCCGTCCCTGAGCGTGCAGTCCAGCACCTTTATATCCGGTCTGAATGAAACAAGCTCACCTTTTTTAAGCATATTTACTCCTCCTTTTGATTTTAAAATCCATCTAAGATTATACTCCATTCCAAAACAAATTACAACACAAAAAACTGTCACTTTTTGGTGAGTTCCGCTTGATAATTTTAGCACAAAATATATTGAAAAGGTTTTATTGATATGGTATAATATCACTATCAATTTATAGGAGGTAAATAAAAATGAAATCCAGCATTTTAAGAAAAATCCTTGCCGGCTCTATGGCAATCGCTATGGTTGCAGGCACGGGTGTCAGCACTACTTTCAGTAATGTCATCGGTACAGGCATTACTGCAAGTGCCGCTGATACTCTTACAGAGGGCGACTTTGAATATCAGATAAATGATGCCGGTACAGCCACATTGGTAAAATATATCGGCTCTGATACGGAAGTTACCGTTCCCTCGACAATCGGCGACGTTGCCGTTGAAGTAATCGGTGCAGGTACTTTCAGAAGTTCAAAGACCGTAACAAAAGTTACCCTCCCGACCTCTATCAAGACCATTGCAAACGACTCTTTCAGAGATTCTGTTATTGAAACTGTCAATCTCCCGTCAGGTCTTACCGAAATCGGAAATGCAGCTTTCTATAACTGCATTTATCTGAAAAACGTTACATTCCCCTCAACCCTTGCAACCATAGGCAACGATGCATTTGAATACTGCTCCCGTCTTACAAAAGTGGCTCTTCCTGCCAATCTTTCTTCATTGGGAAACAGTGCATTCCGTCTTTGTACAGGCGTTACTTCCGTAACCCTTTCCAACACCTGCAAAACTATTTCCAATTCGGCTTTCGCTCACACTCAGATTTCTTCTGTTACTATCCCTGATGCAGTGGAAAATATTGATGATCATGCTTTCTACAACTGCCGTAAACTGACAAAAGTTAATTTCGGCACCGACTCCCACCTTACAAGAATACACTATGAGGCATTCTATGACTGTGCAGCTCTGCCAAGCTTTACCTGTCCTGCCGCTCTCCAGTATATAGACGGTTATGCTTTCTATAACTGTGTAGCTCTCGGCACTGTCACATTCAACTCTGCACTCAGAGGCATTGACTATAATGCATTCATGTACTGCCGCAGCCTTAAAACAGTCGATTTCCCCGCAGGATTGGAGTACATCAGCTCTAACAGCTTCAACGGCTGTACAAGCCTTGAAACCGTTAAAACAAACGGCTTGCAGACTATCGGCAATAGTTCTTTCAAAGACTGTACCGCACTGAAATCCGTTTATTTCGGTGACACTCTTAAAAGAATCAATAATGAGGCTTTCTATAATACACCTAACCTTGAAAATTTCTATGACATTCCCAAGACTTCCGTATATCTTGAAGACCGTTCTCTTGATGCAAGCGGCTGGTTTACAAGACAACCTGACGGTGTTGTGTATTTCGGCGGAACTTCCTATGCTGTAAAGGGCGGCATTACCAATGCCGTTATCAAAACAGGTACTGTTCATATCGACAACAGAACTTTCAAAGCGTCAAGCGGTGTAAAGAGCGTTTATATCCCTTCTACCGTAAAAGACATTGATTTCAGAGATGTATTTGACGCTTGCGGAAATACCCTTGAAGCTATCACCTTTGACGCAGACCACGAACAGTATCAGTCTATTGACGGTGTTGTTTACTCCAAAGACGGTAAAACTCTTATCTACTGTCCGAGAGCTAAAAAGGGTGTCATTAACATTCCCGATACCGTTACAAAAATTAACAGTCGTTCAATCATCAACTGCAACGGCATTACAACAGTCAGCTTAGGTGTAAGCGTCAGCAATCTTGACCAGTACGATTTCTGCTATATGTCATCTCTTGAAGCAGTAAACGTACCTGCCGCAAATGTCAATTTCACCTCCGTTGACGGTGTACTCTACAACAAAACAAAAACTTATCTCTATGACTATCCGAATGCCAAAAAGGGTGCTTATACCATGCCCGATACCCTCCAAAGCGTTTACTCCTATGCTTTCTCGGAGGTAACAGGTCTTACGGAACTCAATCTTTCTGTTACAATGAAAGAATTCTACCCCAGCTATTACGGAAAGAAATCCCCCTCACTTACTGCTATCAACGTTGATGAAAACAACCAGTGGTACACCTCTGTTGACGGCATTCTCTACAACAAAGACAAAACAACTCTCTTTATCGTTCCCGAAAATAAAAAGGGTGCATATACCATTCCCGATACCGTTACAAGAATTGACGGTGAATATACTTTCAGAAACTGCACAGGCATTACTACTCTTACCATTCCTGCCTCTGTAACCAATATCGGCAACAGCTATTTTGACGACTGCCCCAGCGTTTCAAAATTTGTTGTCAGCGGTGACAATACTGTCCGTGCCGCTGTAAACGGCTGTCTTATGAACAAGGAAAAAGACTATATCTATGCATTCCCGAAGGGTGCAGCAACCATAACTCTCCCCGAAAGCATCGTTTCACAGGGAAGAATCCGTGACGCTGCAACCAATAACTGCCCGAACCTTGTAACACTCAATCTGTCAAGCAAATTCAACAATTTCGACAGTTACAGCAAATTCGCAAACTGCCCGAAATTCAC
>DBXL01000130.1:15145-16278 GCA_002309275.1 Ruminococcaceae bacterium UBA1213
GTACCGGGCGGAAAATCGGGTGATTATACCGTTCCCGCAACCGTTACCGATATTTATGACTACTCTTTCAAAGACGCAACTAAACTTACTTCCATCACTTTCCCCAAGAACTTCACAAGTACTTTTAATATGGCTGAAGTAATGCAAAACTGCAACAGCCTTACTGCTATGAACTTTGATGCAAGCAACATCAACTATACTTCCATAGACGGTGTTGTTTACAGCAAGGACGTTTCCCAGCTTTACTATGTTCCCAACGGCAAAACAGGCTCTTATACCGTTCCCGAAACGGTTACAACTATCCAGAACAACAGAGCTTTCAAAAACTGCTCCAATCTTGAAGAAATCATATTCCCGTCGGGAGTAACAAAGCTTAACTTTGAAGTAACCAATCTCAACTCCCTCAAAGCAATGACTGTTCCTGCAAGCGTTACGGAAATCAATAACGGCTTCCAGAACTGCAATGACCTTGTTATCTCGGGCTATGAAAACAGCTATGCAGACCTCTTTGCAAGCTACTATGATATAAAATTCAATAAGCTTGCAAACAGCATATCTCTTAACAAAAACTATGCCGAAACATCAGCAGGAAAAACTTTCAAGCTGACTGCTTCCATAGATACAGAAAGAACCACCGACAAGACAATAACATGGACAAGCAGCAATCCCAATGCCGCAACCGTTTCTTCCGACGGTACAGTGAAAGCCGTTGCGGCAGGCTTTACAAGAATATCTGCGACTGTATCTGACGGCAAAACTGCTGTTTGTGACGTATTCGTTGCAGACGCTCTCCATAATACTTCCGCTATCTCCTCCAATACAATCGCCAAGGGTAAATCCGTTACTCTCAACGGCTCCGCTGCAGGCGGTATCAAAGACTATCAGTATGCAATGCTTTATAAGCCGACCTCCTCTTCAAGCTGGACTACTCTCTCAGCTTACAGCTCCACTTCTTCATATACCTTTACCCCTGCGGAAACAGGCACTTTTGACATCTGCATCAAAGTAAAGGACAAAGAGGGTACTGAAAACAAACAGTTCTTTAAACTCAATGTTACAGAAGCTCTCAGTAATACCTCAAGCGTTCTGGATAATGCTGTGACTCTGGGCGAAACAGTTGTCATTCTCGGCAG
>DBXL01000170.1:0-1613 GCA_002309275.1 Ruminococcaceae bacterium UBA1213
GAAAACAGGTTAGCGGACTATTTGTTGAAACTGAAATTAGACAAGAAAAATTTATCCAGGCTTGAAGATGATAAAATCATGGAACTGATGAGCATTTGTAAAAATGGACATCCGACCTTGGCGGCCGAAATGCTTTTTGGCTCTTATCCGCAGGCGTTTTTCCCACAGCTTGGTATTATTGCTGTTTCCGTGCCTGGAACGGAGATCGGAGAAACAGATGCTGACGGTTCACGTTTTATAGATAATCAGCGTATTGAGGGTACTATACCCGAAATGCTTGATGCAGCATTGGCATTTGTAAGAAAAAATACCCGTACAAAAACCATTATCGATCAGGATACGGGAAAGCGTAGGGATCGTTCCGACTATCCCAATAACGCTGTTCGTGAGGCGATACTCAACGCATTAATGCATCGTGATTACAGTATTCATACGGAAGGTATGCCGATCTATTTAAAAATTTTCTCCGACAGATTTGAATTGTCAAATCCGGGAGGTCTTTATGGCAGACTGACACCGGATACGCTCGGACACATTCAGCCTGATACAAGAAATCCGGTCATTGCCAATGCCCTTGAAATTATGGATATATCCGAGAACCGTTATTCTGGAATTCCTACCATACGCAGAGAATTAGCGGAAGCCGATATGCATCCCCCGGAATTTCTTGATCAGCATGGGGAGTTTACCGTAATTTTTCGTCTTACTGATAATTTGGATGGTATGAATGGTCTGAATGATTTTACCTCAAAAATCATACAGTTCTGCAAAACACCGAGAACACGGAAAGAACTTGCGGAATTTTTAGGTCTGTCATCTGCTACTTATGCGATAAAGACTTACATTCAGCCATTGATAGAAAAAGGCAATATTAAAATGCTGATACCCGACAGACCTGCAAGTCCAAAACAGAAATATTACTCTTGAAATCACTGAGAGACATACTTGGAACATTCAATAAGAAATATGCAAAATTCATAAGAATATCACTTGAAATTTGTAACAATTTATGCTAAAATAATAGCATAATTAAGAAAAAAGGTGTTGACAAAGATGTTCAAAAGTGATATAACTAGACAGACAGACAGACAGACAGACAGACAGACAGGATAACTATATCCTTTTTAAAATTGATATTTCTCTAAGCATGATGCATTGAATGGGTGCGTCATGCTTTTTTGTGTTTATTTTTAAAATGGTGAAGAGGAATAGCAATGATTACATATTTTTGTCCTGAATGTAAAATAACATCTTTTGAGTCTGAGTGTAGAATATGTGGCTCAAGAACTGTAATGTCTTCAAAATTATATTGGTGTCATACCTGCAATGTGCCTGTATATAGTGAACACTGTCCTGTATGTGGCGGAACAGGTGAATATTTTACTACGGATGCCCGACCTGTTTTTCCAGAAGAAAGACTTCTTATAGAGTGTGTTTTGGGTGAACCAATGAAATATCACGATCATTCTGTCTGGAATTCAAACGGAACATATTATATTGACGGAAAAAGAATAAAATTCAGCATAGACGGTCTGAAAAATACAGACATAAATAATACCAAAAAACTCATTGATAAATATAATGAATCCAATTCATATGATTATTTTAATAAT
>DBXL01000170.1:1635-2817 GCA_002309275.1 Ruminococcaceae bacterium UBA1213
GAGGCTATGAATTATATTTTGAAAGCATCTGAGGGATACGATGCTACATCTATGTTTGTATCTTTTTCGGGCGGAAAGGATTCTACCGTAACAAGCCATTTAGTTACAACAAGTCTGAGCAATACAAGTATCATTCATATTTTCGGAAATACAACGATAGAATTGCCCGATACACTGGAATATGTCAGCAGATTCAAAAAAAATAACCGAAAGACACCTTTACTTTCATCTGTGAATGACCAGCAGGATTTTTTTGAATTATGCAAAGAATTTGGTCCGCCGAGCAGAATGCTTAGATGGTGCTGTACGATATTCAAAACAGGATTTATCAGTAAGCGTATCAATAACACATTCAAAAATAAAAAATCTATCCGAACATTTTACGGTATCAGAAGAAATGAATCCAAAAGCAGAAGCAGTTACAGCAGAGAAGATGACAGCCCCAAAATAAGCAAACAAAAGGTATCATCACCTATTATTGACTGGCTTGACTACGATATCTGGCTGTATATCCTGACAACCGGAATTGATTTTAATGATGCCTACAGAAAAGGCTATGCCCGTGTGGGCTGTTGGTGCTGTCCCAATAACAGCAGATGGTCACAATTTCTGACGGCTGTATATTATCCCGAACTTGATAAAAAATTTCATGATATACTGTATGATTTTGCTGTCAAAATGGGTAAAAAGAATCCGGAAGAATATGTCGAAAGCGGCGGCTGGAAAGCACGTTCAGGCGGAGCAGGAATAGACAGAAGCAAAAATGTCGCTATCGATTTCAAACCTTGTGCGACAGATGAAAGCAGTTTCAATTATGAATTGAACAAACCTATTTCAGAACAGCTTTATGAATATTTCAAGCCTTTTGGCATACTGAATTTTGACATGGGAAATAAACGTCTTGGAGAAGTATATATTCTTGACTTTAAAACCAAAGAACCGATCATGAAACTACAGGGACGTACAGGCACAAATACATTGAGAATTACCATATTAAAGAAACCCATTGCCAGACGTACCAAAACAGTTGAAATAGAATTGAAATTCAAGTGTCAGATAACAAAATTTCAATTATGTACAGGATGCCATGCCTGTGAAACGGTTTGTAAACACAATGCCGTTACCCTTGTAAAAATACCGGATACTGTAAGTGAGTATTCCTATCACATAGATGAAAATAAA
>DBXL01000118.1:0-3248 GCA_002309275.1 Ruminococcaceae bacterium UBA1213
TTAAAAATAGCGGATTCATTTTCGCCAAGCTGTTCCAGTGCAGACTTATAGAGTGCCATGAGATTTTCTTTTGCAAGTACGAGAGCTTTTTTATATCTTTCCAGCTCTTTTTCAGGGTTTTCAACTTCATATTTTGGTACGTTGTTGATATTGGAATGAAAGTATATTTTGCCGATGGCAATACCTTTTGAAACGCTTTTTCCGCAAAGTTCCAGCATAGTAAATCACCTTCTTGTTTTTGTACACAGTAAACTATATTGCTAAATATTATTTAACATAAAATATGCAGAATGTCAACAAGGTAAAAGAATAAAAATATTTTGATTGACTATAAAAAATTACTGTGGTAAAATGCGATTAAAATTGGAAAGGAGAGGTTATTCTTGAAAAAAATAATTTTATTATTGAGTATTATTTTAATGCTGTCGGGGTGTGCATCGGGGAAAGAGGAGAGCAGTCGGGAAACATCGGAGTATATGCCGGCAGAGATACCGCAGGAAGTTTCGGTGCAGAGAGATACAGGCGAACTGCTTGAAAGCACGTTTATCAAATTATGGAAATCGGATACAGTTTATATAGAGGCAGAAATGACGGTAGAGGGAAAGTCAGATGAAAAGAGCATTTACAAATATGTAATAGCAGGGGATAAAAAAAATAAATCAGCCATGCTTGAAATGGAACAGCCTGACGGAAAGAAAGTGCATTATATCATTAACGGCGGAAAGATATATGATATAAATGACAGTGAAAAGAGTTACAGTGCAGAGGAGTATAAAAAGACTGTCGGGGAATTCATAGATATATATACAAAAGACATGAACCTTGGAATAAGTGACTCTTTAAAGCTGTCGGATTCGGGTACAGGAAAATTTGAGGGAAAGGAAATGGAGTTTGAAAAATACAATGTAAAGCTTTCGGGGGATTCCGATGAAAAAATAAGCGTGACATATTATTTTAAAGACGGAAAACCCTTTTCAGAGGTCATGCAGTCGGACAGAGGAAAAACGGTATTTATTTTCAAAACGGTGTCGGACAGCATAAAGAACAAGGATATTTTCAAGATTTCGGACAAGTACTCTGAAACAGATTGAAAAATAAAGTCTGCCGTTAATTTTCGGCAGGCTTTTTTTCAATGAGCAATGAGGAATGAGCAATGCACGGCGGAGGCGGGGTTATTGAAAAAAATTACAAAAAGATATATACAAAATCGAAAAAATTATGTTATAATAGCTGTAAAATAAAATTGACGGAGTGAAAAGCATGATAAACGTGTCACATCTTACAAAAAAGTACGGGCGTTTCAAAGCAAATGATAATTTATCATTCAGAGTGAAAGAGGGCGAAACGGCGGTATTGGCAGGTCCCAACGGTGCAGGAAAATCGACTGCCATAAAGTGTATAGCGGGACTGCTGAGATTTGAGGGAGAAATAGAGATATGCGGATACAATAATAAAACGGCAGATGCCAAAAGAATATTGGGATATATTCCGGAGATACCTGCCCCGTTTGAACTGCTGACGGTATGGGAGCATATGGAATTCATAGCCCGTGCATACAGGCTTGAAAAATGGGAGGAACGTGCAGAAGAACTTATTAAAAGAATGGAACTTGATGATAAAAGGAATAAATTCGGAAAAGAGCTTTCCAAAGGTATGCAGCAGAAAATCAGTATATGCTGTGCATTGCTGATAGAGCCGAAAGCGGTATTATTTGATGAACCGTTTGTGGGACTGGATCCTCATGCCATAAAAGAATTGAAAGCCATGCTGTCGGAGATGAAAAAAAGCGGTACAGCAGTTATTATCAGTACGCATATGCTTGAGAGCGTGGAAGAACTGTGGGATAAAGTTTTTATTATGATGAATGGCAGGATAGAGGCGGAACGTGAAAGAAAAATGGTGGAGGAAAGCGGAGAAAATCTGGAAGAACTGTTTTTCGGCATAACGGAAAAGCGTGGAAAGGTGGACTGAACGAATGGATTCTATTTTCTACATAGTCAGAAAGACTGTAAAGAATGCAGTGATAGATGCATTCAGACACCCTTTAATGCTTGTCATGTACGGAGTGTTTTTTTTAAGTATCATAAGTGCGGTATTGATGGGATATGCCAACAGTACGGCTACATACAGTGTCGAAAAGGATACAAGGGCATTGTATGGAGGTTATCTTGCCCTTCTGCATTTTATCAGCATACCAATTATGTTAAAGGGGCTGAGTTCGGGAACAAGTTTTTTTTCCATGTGCGATGTCAATAATATATTTGTGTCGCCGATGTCGGAGAAAAAAATATTGATATACGGAGTAGGCAGACAGCTTGCTTCTATGCTTTTTCTTGTAATATGCTTTTCGGCATACGGCGGAATGGCAATGAATATATTCAGGCTCTCAATGACAGATGCATTTTTGCTCATAGCAGGTATTATTGTCATGTTTGTTCTGGTGCAGATGATAACATTAATGATATTCTGTTTATCAAGCGGACACCCCAAACGTGCCAATATAATGAAGTATATCATATATGCAATTCCTGTATATCCGCTGGCGGTGGTGGGAGTATATATGTTTTCAAACGGAATGACAGTGGAAAATTTACTTTGTGCCGTATCACAGCCGATACTTGAATACAGTCCGATAGGGTGGCTTCATGGAGTGGTATTCGGAATGATTGACGGCAATTATATGAATATTATTATATATGGCATACTGCTGTTAATTTCTTTTGCTGTATGCATATTTGTATTTGTTTATACAAAACTGGATTATTATGAAGATGTTCTGGGACAGGCTGAAAGCAATTATGCTTTCAGGGAGGCTCTCAAAACAGGTAATTTCGGGGAAAGTTTCGGAATGAGTTCACAGAAACTGAAATCCTCCAATATAGGAATTAAAAAGGGAAGCGGAGCGAATGCAATATTTTATAAACATCTGAAAGAGGGGGAAAGGCGTTCAAGATTCCGATTTTTAAATATCAGTACAGCGGTACTGCTGGGAGTGGCACTCATAACAGGACTTGTCATCAATCAAATCGTAGATGGGATTTACAGAACAACTATTATATATTTGGGAACGACGATTATATGTTCCTATTTGCAGTTTTTTTTCAGTGCGGCAGGCGACTGGGTAAAGGAATTGTCAAAGCCGTATATATTTTTAATTCCTGACAGTCCCGTGAAAAAGCTGATAATGGCATCGGCAACAAGTATTATCAAGCCTTTCACAGACGGAACGATTGCATATATAGTTCTTG
>DBXL01000118.1:3335-7251 GCA_002309275.1 Ruminococcaceae bacterium UBA1213
AGAATAGTGGGCATGAACGGCAACAGAGGAGTATTTATTACGTTTTATATGTCATTGATATTTCTTTTGATGATACCCGGAATACTTCTTGGCATTTTGAGCCTTTCCAATGCAGGCGAGCTTTCCATAATAGCGGCAACAATGATGGGAGTACCTGTATTTTTATGGAATATGCTCATATCATTTTTAATATTTTTAATGTGCAGAAATCTGCTGAACAATGCAGAATGAAAGGTGGTGAGAGTAATGGCAGAATTCAAGTATGAGATAACCAAGGAAATAGGAGTGCTTTCCGAAAGCAAGAGCGGCTGGAGAAAAGAAGTAAACATGGTATCATGGAACGGAGCGGCGGCAAAACTTGATATAAGGGACTGGTCACCTAACCATGAAAAAATGGGCAAAGGAATTTCGCTGAATGAAAGCGAGATTGAAAAATTAAAAGAACTGCTGGAAAATGTCTGATAAATTCAATTGTTCATGGAAAAATAAAATAGAGGTGTTTTTTCATGGAAAATGTAATTATTTTATCAGATGTATGTAAGACGTATATTTCAAGAAATAATATGGTGTATGCCCTGAAAGATGTCAGCATGAAAGTAGGCAGGGGCGAATTTACGGCAATTACAGGAAAGTCAGGTTCGGGAAAGTCAACTTTAATGAATATACTCGGCTGTCTTGACACGGCAACAAGCGGTGAATATATCCTTGACGGCATAGCCGTTTCACGAATGAATGAAAGACAGCTTTCGTTTGTCAGAAATAAAGTGATAGGCTTTATCTTTCAGAATTTCAATCTGATACCGACATTGAATGCGGTTGAGAATGTAGAATTGCCTTTGATATACAGAGGAATCAAAAAATCTGTAAGAAGGCAGATGGCTCTCAATGCCCTTGAAAAAGTAGGTCTTGAAAAACGTATCACGCACAGACCTTTTGAACTTTCGGGAGGTCAGCAGCAAAGAGTGGCGATTGCACGGGCGATAGCGTCAGAGCCTGAAATGATACTTGCAGACGAGCCGACAGGAAATCTTGATGCAAATTCAAGCAGGGAAATCATGGATATTTTAAAAAATCTGCATAAACAGGGTGCAACAGTCGTACTGATAACGCATGATAAAAATGTTGCGGATATGGCCCAAAGGCAGATTCAAATTTTCGACGGAGAAATATACTTTTAAAATTTAGAGATTATGCACAAATTTCAACCGAGTTGTTTTGATATGTTCCATAAAATATTTTAAGAAAAGTAATTGACAATTCGGAATAATGTGTTATAATAATCTCAGCAGGCGACAAAATGCACCTGCAGAAAAATGAACCCTATATTTTAAGGAGGTTTTTAATATGGCAGCAATCGAACTTCATAAGGTAGATGTACAGGAATTTTTATCAGTAGTAGATACTTGCGAAGGTGATGTATTCCTTGTAACAGATGAGGGAGACCGCCTTAACCTCAAGAGTAAGCTCTGTCAGCTTATCGGTCTTACCAAGCTCATAGAGGGCGGTAAAATCATGAATGCACATCTTGAGTGCCAGAATCCCGAAGATGAATCAAAGCTTTTCCGTTTCAATATGTTCGGCAAGGAATAATCCATATTTAATGATTGATAGAAAAAATTCACGGTCTGTATGCATTGAGCATACAGGCTGTTTTTTTCATGCAAAAAAGTGCCAGCCGAAAAAGTTCCGACTGACACTCTGAAAAAAATTGCTAATTGTCTTACGCTTTGCCTACTGAGCCGAAGAGTTCCATTTTTTCCTTAACGGTAGCCTTGATAGCCTCAAAGCCGGGTGCAAGGAGTTTTCTGGGGTCGAAGCCCTTGCCTTCGAGGTCCTTGCCTGCTTCGATGTACTTTCTTGTAGCCTCCTGGAATGAAAGCTGACATTCTGTATTAACGTTGATTTTTGAAACGCCCAGAGAAATCGCTTTCTTAATCATGTCNNATGTCGGCAGGGATACCTGTACCGCCATGAAGAACAAGAGGCATTTCACCTGTTTTTTCCTGAATAGCTGCGAGAGTTTCAAAGCTGAGACCTTTCCAGTTAGCCGGATATTTGCCGTGGATGTTGCCGATACCTGCTGCGAGCATATCAACGCCCAAGTCAGCGATAGTCTTGCATTCATCGGGGTCTGCACATTCGCCCATGCCTACAACGCCGTCTTCTTCACCGCCGATAGAACCGACTTCGCACTCGATTGACAAGCCGAGATTATGAGCTACATTAACGAGTTCCTTTGATTTAGCGAGGTTTTCTTCAAAGGGATAGTGTGAGCCGTCAAACATGATGGAAGTAAAGCCTGCTTTTACGCACTTATAGCAGCCTTCATATGTACCGTGGTCAAGATGAAGTGCAACGGGAACGGTGATTCCCAGAGATTCGTCCATAGCCTTTACCATAGCGGCAACTGTTTTAAAGCCTGTCATGTACTTGCCTGCACCCTCTGATACGCCGAGAATAACGGGTGAATTGAGTTCCTGTGCAGTGAGGAGAATAGCCTTTGTCCACTCAAGGTTATTGATGTTGAACTGACCTACTGCATAATGACCTGCCTTTGCCTTCTTAAGCATTTCTGCTGCATTTACCAATGCCATTGTAAATCACTCTCCAAATAAATTTTTTCCGTACACGAAATTTTCCGCATACCTTTTATATATTATACTATAAATAAAACAAAATATAAAGGACATTTTGAAAAAAATTTTAATTTTTTTGTAAATTTTCCATATATATTGACTTTTGGCGAAAAAAGCGGTATTTTATTAGAGTGAAGTGTGGAGAGTGGAGAGTGGAGTTGCTGAAAGCCCCTGCTTTTTGCAAAACACACGTTTACAGAAAATAGTGGATTTCGGGAATGCGGAGATAAAAAATAACTTCACTCTCCACTCTCAACTCTCCACACTTAAAGAAAAAGGGGATTTTTTAAAATGCTTACATTGGATAAAGTTTATCATGCGTCATACGTTCTGAAAGACGTTATCAGACCGACAGACATGATAAAGGCTACAAATCTTGCAGATGATTTTGAGCTGTATCTCAAAACCGAGAATTTACAGATAACAGGTGCATTCAAAGCCAGAGGAGCTTATTACAAAATATCTCAGCTTTCAGACGAAGAACGTGCCAAAGGTGTTATAGCGTGTTCAGCGGGCAATCATGCACAGGGTGTTGCCCTTGCCGCCTCAAAGTACGGTATCAAGTCATTGATATGTATGCCCGATTCTGCACCCATCTCAAAAGTGGAGGCTACCAAAAGTTATGGTGCAGAGGTATGTCTGGTAGAAGGCACTTATGATGATGCACATGATAAAGCCGTTGAGCTTCAGCAGCAAACGGGAGCTACTTTCATTCACCCGTTTGATGATGAATTGGTTATAGCAGGTCAGGGAACAATCGGACTTGAAATTCTTCAGCAGTTGGCTGACGTTGATGCTATTATTGTTCCGATAGGCGGCGGCGGTCTTATAAGCGGTGTTGCATTTGCCGTAAAATCTCTCAATCCGAATGTAAAGATATATGGTGTGCAGTCGGCAGGAGCTCCCTCTATGTATATATCTATGGCACATGGTCAGATTGAAACTTTACCGGGTGTCAATACATTTGCAGACGGTATCGCCGTAAAAACTCCCGGTGAACTGACGTTTGATATTTGCAGTAAGTATGTTGACGAGATAATGACTGTAACAGATGATGAAACAGCGACAGCCATTCTTTCACTTATCGAGAAGCAGAAATTGATTTCAGAGGGTGCAGGTGCAGTATCGGTTGCAGCGGCTCTCTTTAATAAATTCCCGCTTAAAGGCAAAAAAGTCTGTTGTCTTGTATCGGGCGGTAATATTGACGTTACGATTCTCTCAAGAGTCATCGACAGAGGCTTGCAGAAAACAGGCAGACTTTCAGAATTTACAGTAGCCCT
>DBXL01000118.1:7308-7473 GCA_002309275.1 Ruminococcaceae bacterium UBA1213
GATTTGAATACGGATATAAATTCCTGTTATTTGCGTTTGTCACTTGAAACACGCAACCATGAGCATATACAGAAAATCAAAGACGAGCTTGCAAGACACGGCTACAAAATCGTTCAATAAATAAAAGAGTGGAGAGTGAAGAGTGGAGCTGTTTGAAACTTGAAT